>NZ_JNXR01000011.1:0-168518 GCF_000725475.1 Streptomyces durhamensis | reverse complement strand
TTCCCGATCGGCATGCTCGCCCGGTAGATCTTGCCGTTGTCACCGGCGAAGAACAGGTAGATGTTCTGGTCGTCGGCGATCAGGGTCTGGTCGATCGGGGCGGCGCCCGGGATGCTGCCGGTGAACAGCGGCTAGACGAAGGGCGACGCGCCCCACTGGGACGCCAGCACCCAGATCTTCTTGGGCGCGAAGTAGAACAGCGTGGGCGCCACCGCGGACTGGCTCATCCCGGTCTGGCCGGCCGACGCCATGTCCGACCAGTTCGTGAAGGGCTTGAACATCATCGAGCCGTACGACGACCCCGACACGTTCGACGCGTAGACCAGGTGCTTGCCGTTGTACGTCACGGTGGTGGAGTCCTTCAGCGAGACCCACCCGTTCGCCGGCTTCGCCAGCGCACCTGTCGACGTCCACCGGTACGTCGACGGCAGAGAACACGTGCCGTCCCCCGGCGGGGTCGTCCCGGACAGGCCGGTCCACTTCTGGTTGCTGCCCCCGTTGCACGTCCAGATCTGCGCCGCTGTGCCGTTGGCCGTACCGGAGCCCGTAACCTCCAGGCACAGCCCGGACTCCACGCCGACGACAGTGCCGTCGGGGTTCACCCGCCACTGCTGGTTCGCACCGCCGGAGCAGGTCCAGATCTGCACCCGGGTACCGGCCGTGGTGGCGTGGCCCGGAACATCCAGGCACTTGTTGCCGTACACGGTGAGCTGGTTGCTGTCCGTCAACGTCCACTGCTGGTTGGTCCCGCCCCAGCAGTCATAGATCTGCAGATATGTGCCGTCGGTCTGGCTGGCGCCCGGCACATCGAGACACCGGCCGGAACCGACACCGCGCAAGGCGCCGCTGGAAGCCGCCTGAGCCGGGGCGGCGACGAGCATCGCCGCCAACGCGGCCAGGGCAGCAACCACGGCGGCGAGCACCACTGACGGATGCCTGCGGCTGAAACTTCCTCGGTGCATGGATACTTCCTCAACCTTGGGTAGGCGGTTCCGGTTGGCCTCGTCAGAGGCTGGCCGGACTGTCGGTGTGGTGCGGTGCGCAGTCCGCGGGCACCACGGCGGACCGCAATATTTGGCGGGGTCATGACATACGCACCCCTGACATACGCATGCGGCATGGCCCTTGCGATTCCGACTTCAGACGGTGCTGGCCGACATGGCCCTACTGCGCGATGGAGCGGCCCGGGATGTTCGCCATATCGAACAAAGGTCGAAGCATCGAGCAACCCGATGATAGAGAACCGGTGAACGCCGTCAATACCTCTCGCATGCATCGGCTCAAACGCCGAAACATTCGCACCACCACGCGCCGACCAGCGCACGCCACACCGTCAAATGGCTGGCTCGCAAGCGACTTGACCCCGGAACGGAGCGAGGTGCGGACGGTGCAGACACTCGGTCGCCCCTGCCTCCAACGTCCGTGACACACCGAAATTTCCGCACGCCGCCGACGGGCAGCACCGGGGCCGCCGTCCGCTTAGCCGGTGACCGAAAGTTTCGTACGCCAATCGGAAATTTCTTCGGCGGAGAGTATTGACGATCTACGGTCACGCCTCAATCATCTCTGTCTGAGAAACCGGCCCTGGTTCGAGATTCCGGGCTGTCTCGGCCTGGACAATCCATGCTCCACGGCAGATCAGCGACCAGCTGCACGGCAGACCCGCGCACCACATCACCTGCGCCACCCCGACCGGTCCCAATGACTGCGCGGGGTCCGGTGATTCCGTCCCGCCCGGGCTCCGGCCTGCCCTGTCCGTCTGCCGGACGGGGCCGGACGACGCAATCCCCTGCGCTTCAGTCGATCAGCGATTTCTACCGCGATTTCTACCTCGGAGGCACAGTCATGGGCTCGTACGCCCTTCCCAGATCCGTTATCCGCCGGAAGATCCGCGGCCTGCTGCTGGCGCTGGTCGTCGGCGTCCTGGGTGCGGTCACCGCACTGGCCGCACCGCCGACCGCACACGCCGCCGAGAACACGCTCGGCGCCGCGGCGGCACAGAGCGGCCGCTACTTCGGCACCGCCATCGCCTCCGGCAGGCTGGGCGACTCGGCGTACACGACGATCGCAAGCCGTGAGTTCAACATGGTGACGGCCGAGAACGAGATGAAGATCGACGCCACCGAACCACAGCGGGGCCAGTTCAACTTCAGCGCCGGCGACCGCGTCTACAACTGGGCGGTGCAGAACGGCAAGCGGGTGCGTGGCCACACACTGGCCTGGTACGCCCAGCAGCCCGGCTGGATGCAGAGCCTCAGCGGCAGCTCACTGCGCCAGGCGATGATCGACCACATCAACGGCGTCATGGGCCACTACAAGGGCAAGATCGCCCAGTGGGACGTCGTGAACGAGGCCTTCGCCGACGGCAATTCGGGAGGTCGGCGGGACTCCAACCTGCAACGCACGGGCAACGACTGGATCGAGGTCGCCTTCCGCACCGCGCGCGCCGCCGACCCGGCGGCCAAGCTCTGCTACAACGACTACAACATCGAGAACTGGACCTGGGCCAAGACCCAGGCCGTGTACGCCATGGTCCGGGACTTCAAGCAGCGCGGCGTGCCGATCGACTGCGTCGGGTTCCAGTCGCACTTCAACAGCGGCAGCCCCTACACCAGCAACTTCCGCACCACCCTGCAGAATTTCGCCGCCCTCGGCGTCGATGTGGCCATCACCGAACTCGACATACAGGGCGCCTCGGCCTCGACCTACGCCAACGTGACCAACGACTGCCTGGCCGTCCCGCGCTGCCTCGGCATCACCGTCTGGGGTGTGCGCGACACCGACTCCTGGCGATCGGGGGACACGCCGCTGCTGTTCAACGGCGACGGCAGCAAGAAGCCTGCCTACACCGCCGTCCTCAACGCACTCAACGGCGGCGGCTCCACGACGCCCCCTGCGGATGGCGGACAGATCAAGGGCGTCGGTTCGGGCCGTTGCCTGGACGTGCCCGGAGCCGGCACCACCGACGGCACACAGCTCCAGCTGTGGGACTGCCACAGCGGCACCAACCAGCAGTGGACGTACACCGACGCCGGCGAGCTCAGGGTCTACGGCAACAAATGCCTTGACGCCGCCGGCACAGGCAACGGTTCCAAAGTCCAGATCTACAGCTGCTGGGGCGGCGACAACCAGAAATGGCGCCTCAACTCCGACGGGTCCATCGTCGGCGTCCAGTCCGGCCTCTGCCTCGACGCCGTCTCGGGCGGCACCGCCAATGGCACCCTCATCCAGCTCTACTCCTGCTCGAACGGCAACAACCAACGCTGGACCCGTGCCTGAGGGGGCCTGCCACAAACGAAGGAGGGAAGCCGTGACAGCCCACGGTGCGGCTTCCCCGCTCCTCCGCAAGGACATCGCTGACGGTCCCGGGTCGCCGCCGTGGTGGCGGCGACCACGCGATCGGGATGCTCGCCGCAGTGCGTCCGGCGCCCGCCGCGGCGGAGTTGGAGAAAAGCACAGGTGGAGCGGCATTTTCCTGCATCAGGAACGGGCTCTGACGCGACCGGAGCGTCAAACGAGCGTCGCGGCCTTGGCCGTTCCTCCACCGCGACGCGCTGCGGAACAGCCGGAGCAATGCGCCTCGGTCGTCGTTCTTCTCGACAGTGCGGATGCGCTCCGGCCGACGAAAGCGGACGGTCCGTGTGCCACGAGGTGATCGACTGCCGTGCGGGGTCCGAAGTACTTCCGGCTCGCGCGTCCGGCAGACGCCGGCGGCGAGCGGACTCCCAAGGCTGAGAAGAGAGCGTCGGATTGCCGCTGGAGCGGGTCCACGGTCGGGCGCGGCCCCGCGGACGCTTCTCGTCTGCGGTCTGCTGATGCCTCCGGGTCTCACCGTGGTCGAGTCGCTGACGTACTCGGCGCCGACCGCGCTCGCCCCCTGACACCGAGGCACGAGAGCCGCCCCAGGCCGAACACGGGGACGCGGTGCTCGCGGTTGACCCCGCGCATGGTGCCGGCATCCGCCGGGAGTTCGTGGACGGTCGAAGTACGCGTCAGCTGACCCGAAGACCGACCGCCAGCGTCAGTTCAAGGACCCGGTGTGGCGATGCGAGGTCCGGAAACAGCTCCCGCAGCTGCGACATCCGGTACCGGACTGTCTGGGGATGGACGAACAACGCTGCCGCCACCTCGTCCCGCCTGCCCTGGTGCAGCAGCCACGCCCGCAACGTCTCCTCCAGCCGCCGTGCGGTCGCGACAGGCAAGGTGTGCAACGGTGCGAGGGCTCGGGCACGCAGGTCTGCCAACGCGTCCACGTCGGCGCTCAGCACCAGCTCGGGCAGGTGATCCTCGGTGTCGCGAATATCAGAGGAGAGGGAGCGCGCGCGTACGGCTCGTGCGTACGAGGCGGACGCACGAGTCCATGGCCGGGTCGGGCCGACCACTGCGGTGCGGTCGGTCATCTGCCGCAAGAGATGTGATCGGTCGGCATCGGGGACGAGCAGCACACCGGTGGCGTCCGGCAGATCGTCGAGCACGAGGGTGCCCGGGTCGAGCGCCCGGTAGGCAGGCCGGGCCTGGGCGGCGGGCAGCAGGACCGCGGTCACCGAAACCGGAGGCTGCCACCCGGCCCGTTGAGCAGAGGCCAGCAACACGTCCGGGCTCGCGCCGGCGAGGAGGTCGCGGGCCAGGTGTTCCAGGTGGCGCTCGTGGGCCCTGCCCCGGGCGGCCAGTTCGTCGGCGTGGCCCGCGGCGCTCGCGGCGGAGAGCTCGTCGATGTAGGCGAAGGTCAGCTCGGCGAACTTGGCCACCTCGGCGGCGGGCAAACCTGCGGGTACGGCACCCGCTGCCAGGCATCGCCAGGCCACGCGGGCGCCGACGCGGTAGGCGCTGAGCAGGGCGTCCATCGAACGGCCGTCGCGCACCTCGCCGCGGCCCAGCTCGTAGGCTGCGTCACCGGCGTCGCCGCCCGTGGCGTTCCCGCTCGCGAGGTCCAGGTAGTGCCCCAGGGCGGTGCGGACGGCTCGGCGGATGGTGGCGCCCATGTGGCCCGACAGAGCGTTGGCGTAGGAGGGGACCTCGTCGATGATCGCCTGGACGACCTCGTCGGCGGTGGTCTTCAGCGCGGCCCTCAGTGCGGTGACCGTCGTCTCATCCAGGGCCAGTTCGCTGGCCCTCCGGATTGCATGGCTCACGTCTTTGTTCCCTGCGAACAATTCAGCCGACCAGATTTACGTCCTGCGGTCAGGACTTTACGCCTTGAGACGCAGCAAGCTGGAGTCATGACGAGTGCAGCCCTCCGCAGCAGGGCGTGGAAACTGCTGGAGATGGTCACGACGCCGCTGCTGCCGTCGGACTACCTCGACCTGGTCAGCCCACTGCGTGCGGGCGCTGACCTGCGTGGGCGCATCGAGGCCGTGCACCCCGAGACGGGTGCCGCCGCGACCATCGTGATCAGGCCGGGGCGGGGCTGGCGCGGCCACACAGCCGGTCAGTACGTGCGGATCGGGGTCGACGTCGACGGCGTGCGCCTGTGGCGTGCCTACTCCCTCACCTCGCCGACGAACCGCCAGGACGGCCGCGTCACGATCACCGTGAAGGCGATCCCGAACGGCAAGGTCAGCAACCACCTGGTCCGCAGGGCGAAACCGGGCACGCTGATCCAGCTCGACCAGCCGACCGGAGACTTCGTGCTGCCGCAGGCCAAGCCCGCCAAGGTGCTCTACCTGACGGCCGGAAGCGGCATCACGCCCGTGATGGCCATGCTGCGCGACACCGAGTTCGACGACGTCGCCATGGTCCACTGCGCACCACAGCCGCAAGACGTGATCTTCCGCAACGAACTGCACGACCTGGTCGCGGCCAAGAAGCTTCGGCTCACCGAGGTGCACACCGCCACGGACGGCAAGCTCGACGTCGCCCGTCTCGGCGAACTCGTGCCCGACTGGGCCGAGCGCGAGACCTGGGCTTGCGGACCCGCGGGCCTGCTCGACGCCGCCGAACACCACTGGACCGAGCACGGCGTACAAGAACGCCTGCACACCGAACGCTTCCGCCCCGGCATCCTCGTCGCCGGCGACGGCGGCGAGGTCACGTTCAGCGCCACCGACAGGACCGTCGACGCGGACGGCGCCACGCCGTTGCTGGACATCGGCGAGGAGGCCGGCGTGCTCATGCCCTCCGGGTGCCGCATGGGCATCTGCTTCGGCTGCGTCACGCCGCTCAAGGCGGGCGCCGTGCGCGACCTGCGCACCGGCGAGATCACCGAGGCCGAACCGGGCGTCCTCATCCAGACATGCGTGTCCGCCGCGGCGGGACCCTGCGACATCGAACGGTAGGAGCACTTTGACCGCCATCGACCCCACCGCCCACCTGACCGCAGAGCAGATCGAGGAACTCGGCCGCGAGCTGGACGCGATCCGCGACGAGGTGATCGCCGGCCGCGGCGAGAAGGACGCCGCCTACATCCGTAAGGTCATCTCGGCGCAGCGCAAGCTCGAGCTGGTCAGCAGGGGCGTGCTGCTGTTCTCGATCTTCCCGCCCGTATGGCTGCTCGGCACCGCCGGTCTGTCCGTGGCGAAGATCATGGACAACATGGAGATCGGCCACAACGTCCTGCACGGCCAGTGGGACTGGATGCGGGACCCGAAGATCCACTCCACCACCTGGGAGTGGGATCACGTCTCACCGGCCGACCAGTGGAAGCACTCGCACAACGAGCTGCACCACACGTACACCAACGTGATCGGCAAGGACAACGATCTCGGCTACGGCATCATGCGCGTCGACGAGGACCAGAAGTGGCACCCCTTCCACCTCGGACAGCCGCTGTGGAACTTCATCAACGCCTGCTTCTTCGAGTACGGCATCGCAGCGTACGACCTGGAGCTCGGCAAGAACCTGCACAAGCGCCGCCGCAAGAACCCGGAGTTCCGCGCGCGGGCCAAGGCCGTGGGCCGCAAGATCCGCAAGCAGGTGCTCAAGGACTACGTGCTCCACCCGCTGCTGTCGGGTCCGTCGTTCCTCCCCACGCTCGCCGCCACGTTCACCGCGAACCTGGTCCGCAACATCTGGTCCCACTCGGTGATCATGTGCGGGCACTTCCCCGAGGGCGTACAGGTCTTCGAGCGCCGGTCGATCAAGGACGAGACGCGCGGCCAGTGGTACCTGCGCCAGATGATGGGTTCGGCGAACATCAGCGGCAGCAGGGCCATGCACTTCATGACCGGCAACCTGTCGCACCAGATCGAGCACCACCTGTTCCCGGACCTGCCGAGCAACCGGTACGCCGAGGTCGCGGTGAAGGTGCGCGCGCTGTTCGAGAAGTACGAGCTGGAGTACGTCACCGGACCGCTGCCCAAGCAGGTGTTCTCCGCGTGGCGCAAGGTCTTCCGGCTCTCGCTGCCGAACACGAAGCCCGAGGTCAGAACGCCGGACCGCGAGCAGGAACTCGTCGCGGCCTGATTCCCGGCGCTTCGTCGTCCCACGGCTCCGCACAGATGTCCCGTCAGACGTTCCCCGGCGGCCTTGGTCAATAAGCAAGAAAGACACATAAGGCTTGCGGACGGGCGGCACCGATGCCGGTGGCGCCGCCCGAGCCGCACCACGTCCTTGCCCGGCAACCCGTCTTGAAGGCAGGCAGGAGCCCGTCTTCCCGGCGATGACCGGAACAGCAGGTCAGAGGCGGTCGTACGGCATGCGGCGTGCTCCACCCCCTGCACCCACGCAAACAGGTCGGCCCAACCCGCCAAGACCGAGCTGATCCGTAAAAGAGCAGGTCAGGAGCCCTTGTGGGCGGGCTCGAGAATAGCCACGCACTCCACGTGATGCGTCATCGGAAACAGATCGAACGCCCGCAGCGTCCGCACCCGGTACCCGCCCTCGCGGAAGTACGCCAGGTCTCGGGCCAGCGCGGCGGGGTCGCAGGCGACGTAGGCGATGCGGCGGGCGGCCAGGGAGGCGAGGTGGGCGACCGTCGTGCGGCCGGCTCCGGCGCGGGGCGGGTCCAGGACGATCAGGTCGACCTCCGTGATGCCCGTGCGCGGCAGGACCGACTCGACCTTGCCCTGTTCGATGCGGACCCGCGGGAAGCCGGCGAGGTTGTGCCGTGCGTCCTCCACCGCCCGCTTGCCGGACTCGATACCGAGGACCGCGCCCTTCTCGCCGAGGCGGTCGGCCAGGGCGCCGGCGAACAGGCCGACGCCGCAGTAGAGGTCCAGGGCCGTTTCGCCCTTGCGGGGCAGCAGGCCCTGCATGACGGCCGTCACGAGGGTGTCGGCCGCCTTCGGGTGGACCTGCCAGAAGCCGCCGCCCGCGACGCGGTGGGTGCGGCCGTCCGCGCGCTCACGGACGAAGGGGCGTCCGTGGACCCGGTGGATTCCGCCGGACTTCTCGTCGACGCGGAGGACGGAGACCGGCTTGTCCAGTTCCACCAGCGGGAGGCGGCCGCCGGGGCGCGGGGTCAGGATCACCTGGCGGTCCTGCGAGCCGGTCGCGGCGATCGCCTCGACCGACTCCATGCCGGTCCAGTCCCGCCGCTCGATGCCCAGCTCGCTGACGCCCTCCGCCGCGATCATGCAGTGGTCGATGCGTTCGACCTCGTGCGAGCGGTGGCGGCGCAGGCCTGCGTGGCCCTCGGCGTTCACGGCGTACTGGACGCGCGTGCGCCACTGCGGGACCTGGCCCGCGGGCAGCTTGTCGCCCTCGGCCGGCATCACCGTGCCGTCCCAGCCGGCCTCCTCGGGCGTGAGGCCCGCGAGCCGCTTGAGCTGTTCGGCGATCACCTCGCCCTTGAGGCGGCGCTGGGCGCCGGGCTTGGCGTGCTGCCAGTCGCAGCCGCCGCAGCGGCCGGGGCCGGCGAAGGGGCAGGGGGCCTCGACGCGGTCCTTGGAGGCGTCCAGGATCCGTACGGCGTCCGCGCGCAGGAAGCGGGCTCCCTCCTCGCCCTCGGTCACCCGCGCCACCACCCGCTCGCCCGGCAGCGCGTGCCGCACGAACAGCACCTGGCCCTCGGCCGTGCGGGCGATGCAGTGGCCGCCATGGGCGACGGGGCCGATCTCGACCTCGTACTCCTCCCCGACCAGCGACTTCTTCGGTTCTGCCTGCATGGCGGGGTGACTCCAGATCGGAAACGGGAAACGGCCGGACAACAGCCCACCAGTCTACGTGGCTGTCGTCCGGCCGTTCACCACAGGCCGTGCGCCGGGATCAGTCCTTGGCCGCCGACGGCTCCTTGGGCCGCTCCCCCGCCGGACCCCGTCGTACGGCACCCGGTGCGCTCCACTCCTGGCGCCTGCGGGCGCGCACCTTGGCCGCCTCGGAGGACGCCAGCTGGTAGGGCACGGAGGTGACCATCACGCCGGGCGTGAAGAGCAGGCGGCCCTTCAGGCGCAGGGCGCTCTGGTTGTGCAGCAGGTGCTCGTACCAGTGGCCGACCACGTACTCGGGGATGATCACGGAGACCGCGTCGCGCGGGGACTCCTTGCGCAGGCCCTTGACGTACTCGATGACCGGCCGGGTGACCTCGCGGTACGGCGAGTCCAGGACCTTCAGCGGTACGTCGATGCCGCGCCGCTCCCACTCCTCGCGCAGCGCCTTGGTCTCGGCCGGGTCGACGTTGACGGTCAGCGCCTCCAGGGTGTCCGAGCGCATCAGCTTGGCGTAGGCCAGGGCGCGCAGGGTGGGGCGGTGGATCTTCGAGATCAGCACGACCGAGTGGACGCGGGACGGGCGGACCATGTCGTCGTCCGGCTCCTCGGGGGCGGAGATCTCCTCGGCGACGCGGTCGTAGTGCTTCCGGATCGCGGTCATCGTCGCGTAGAAGATGCACATGCCCAGCAGGGCGACCCAGGCGCCGTGCGTGAACTTGGTGACCAGGACGACGACGAGCACCAGGCCGGTGAAGAAGGCGCCGAACGCGTTGATCGCGCGGGAGCGCACCATGTGGCGGCGCTTGGCCTGGTCCTGCTCGGCCGCCAGATGGCGGTTCCAGTGCCGGACCATGCCGGTCTGGCTGAGCGTGAAGGATACGAACACGCCGACGATGTAGAGCTGGATCAGCCGCGTGGAGTCGGCGCCGTAGATGACGGTCAGCAGCATCGCGGCGCCCGCGAGCAGCACGATGCCGTTGGAGAAGGCGAGGCGGTCGCCGCGGGTGTGCAGCTGGCGCGGCAGGTAGCGGTCCTGGGCGAGGATCGAGCCGAGCAGCGGGAAGCCGTTGTACGCCGTGTTCGCCGCCAGGAAGAGGACCAGCGCGGTGGCGGCCGCCAGGACGATGAACAGGAAGCTGCCCTTGCCGAACACCGCCTCGGCGACCTGGGAGATCACCGGGTTCTGGACGTAGCCGGAGCCGAGCGGGTGGCCGTTGTGGAGCAGGTCGGTGGCGGGGTTCTCGGCCATGCGGACCTTGGTCGACATGGCGAGGGCGATGATGCCGCAGAACATGGTGACGGCCAGCAGGCCCATCATCGCGAGCGTGGTCGCCGCGTTCTTCGACTTGGGCTTGCGGAAGGCCGGGACGCCGTTGGAGATCGCCTCCACGCCGGTGAGCGCGGCACAGCCGGAGGAGAAGGCGCGCAGCAGGAGGAAGACGAGCGCGAAGCCCGCGAGGCCCTGGTGCTCGGCCTTGATGTGGTAGTCGGCCGTCGGCGCGTGCATGGTGTCGCCGAGGATCAGGCCGCGGAACGCGCCCCACGCGATCATGATGAAGACGCCGCCGACGAACACGTACGTCGGGATCGCGAAGAGCTTGCCGGACTCCTTCACGCCGCGCAGGTTCATCAGCGTCAGCAGGACGATCACGGCGACCGCGCACAGCACCTTGTGCTGGACCACGAAGGGGATCGCGGAGCCGAGGTTCTCGATGCCGGAGGCGATGGAGACGGCGACGGTCAGGACGTAGTCGACGAGCAGCGCGCTGGCCACGGTGAGGCCGGCTCGGGGACCGAGGTTGGTGGTGGCCACCTCGTAGTCACCGCCGCCGCTCGGGTAGGCGTGCACGTTCTGGCGGTAGGAGGCGACGACCGTGAACATCAGCACGACGACCGCGACGGCGATCCACGGGCTGAAGTGGTACGCCGACACACCCGCGATGGACAGGACCAGCAGGACCTCCCCCGGCGCGTAGGCGACGGAGGACAGCGGGTCGGAGGCGAAGACGGGGAGTGCGATGCGCTTCGGCAGGAGCGTTTCGCCCAGCCGGTCACTGCGCAGTGCGCGCCCGATCAGAATCCGTTTGGGCACGTCGGTCAGTTTGGACACGACAGAGGATGGTAGGCCTTCGAACAGGCAACCGCCCACCCGGCATCCTGGTTCTGCCTCACGAGTGAAATCAGGGGCGCGCTGAACTGCGGATTCCGCGGTCCGTGCGCTCCCCGTGCCTAGATGGCAAACCCCGCCTGTCATCGCACTTCGGAGGTCCTATGCCCGCCACCGCGGAGCTCGTCGGGGCGACCCTCACGATCCTCGGCCTCGGAATCCTGACCCTGTGCAGCGTGCGCAGCATCACTCGCCGGCGCCCGCCCCCGGTGATCGCGGACGCCGAGCGCTGGCGCTGCTCGGGCGTGATCGCCGACGCGGACCGCTGACGCCGCGACGTGAGGCGCGTGATCGCGGACCTTGATCACGGACCGTGATCACGGCGAACCGGCGCACGGGGGTGCCCACCCCCTGGCGCCCGTGTGTAGCTTTGGGCGTCGGTCTGAGACCCTGATGCTGAGCAGTAACTTTTGGACACGGGAAGGACGGTCGTGCACATCGTCATCATGGGCTGCGGAAGAGTGGGTTCCGCTCTTGCCCAGACCCTGGAGCAACAGGGCCACACGGTCGCCGTGATCGACCAGGACCCCACCGCCTTCCGCCGGCTGGGCCCCGGATTCGGCGGTCGCCGGGTCACCGGGGTCGGCTTCGACCAGGACACGCTGCGCGAGGCGGGCATCGAGGAGGCCGGCGCCTTCGCGGCCGTCTCCAGCGGTGACAACTCCAACATCATCTCGGCGCGCGTGGCCCGCGAGATGTTCGGCGTGGAGAACGTGGCCGCCCGTATCTACGACCCCCGCCGCGCGGAGGTCTACCAGCGCCTGGGCATCCCCACCGTGGCCACGGTCCGCTGGACCGCCGACCAGATGCTGCGCCGGCTGCTGCCCTCCGGCGCCGAGCCGCTGTGGCGCGACCCCACCGGCGGCGTCCAGCTCGCCGAGGTGCACGCCTCCGCTCACTGGGTCGGCCACAAGATCAGCAAGCTGCAGGAGGAGACGGGCGTCCGCGTGGCGTTCCTGACCCGCCTGGGCGAGGCGATCCTGCCGACCTCGCAGACGGTGCTGCAGGAGGGCGACCTCGTGCACGTGATGATGCGGGCGGACGACGTCGAGAAGGTCGAGGCGGCGTTCGCCCAGGGCCCGGAAGAGGAGAGCGGTCACTGATGAGGGTCGCCATTGCCGGAGCCGGTGCCGTCGGCCGCTCGATCGCGGGCGAGCTGCTGGAGAACGGCCACGAGGTCCTGCTGATCGACAAGGCCCCGACCGCCATCTCGGTGGAGCGGGTGCCCCAGGCGGAGTGGCTGCTGGCCGACGCCTGCGAGATCACGTCCCTGGACGAGGCGGCGCTGCAGCGCTGCAACGTCGTCATCGCCGCGACCGGCGACGACAAGGTCAACCTGGTCGTGTCGCTGCTCGCCAAGACGGAGTACGGCGTCCCGCGCGTCGTCGCCCGCGTCAACAACCCGAAGAACGAGTGGCTCTTCAACGAGGCCTGGGGCGTGGACGTGGCCGTCTCCACCCCGCGCCTGATGTCCGCCCTGGTCGAGGAGGCGGTGAGCGTCGGTGACCTGGTCCGCCTGCTGCGTTTCAGCCACGGTGACGCCAACCTCGTCGAGCTGACCCTGCCCGAGGAGTCGGCCCTGTCCGGCACCCAGGTCGGCGATGTGGAGTGGCCCGAGGACACCTCCCTGGTCACGATCATCCGCGGCACCCGCGTCCTGACCCCGACCAAGGAGGACTCCCTGGAACCGGGCGACGAACTCCTCTTCGTGGCCGCCCAGGCCCGCGAGGAGCAGTTGGAGGAGCTGCTGTCGGTGCGGCGGGAAGAAGGCTGACCGGCACGAAGAAGGGCGCCCTCGACCGCGAGGGCGCCCTTTTCGTCGTACGGGGGCTGTCTACGCCTCCCGGCGGTGCCGCCCGCCCGAGGGTTCGCCCCCCTCGGCGGTCAGCGCGGCCTCGCGTTCCTTCTCGGCCTTCTCCTCGGCCTCCATCTCGGCGAAGACGTCGATCGGCGCGGGCGCCTTGGCCAGGAAGACCCAGGTCAGCCAGACCGCCAGCAGGAACGGCGGGATCTTCAGGGCGACCAGGACCCAGCCGAGCCTGGTCGTGTCCGACCACCAGTACAGCGGGAAGAGGATCGCGCACTTGGCGAGCAGGATCAGGCCCCAGGCCCAACTGGCCTTCGCGTAGGCCTTCTTGCGGCCGGGGTTGCGGGTGCGCCAGGAGAGGTTCTCCTTGAAGACCGGGCCGAGGATGAGGCCGATCAGGGGCACCCCAGCGAGGGTCGTGAAGATGTACGCCAGCGCCAGGCCCAGCGTGTAGAGCATGCCGGGGAGGTAGAAGTCCTTGGCGTTGCCGGTGAACATCGCGAAGACCACGCCGAAGGCCACGCCGAACACACCGCTGAAGGCGTGCTTGACGGTGTCCTTCATGGCGAGCCGGACCACGACCAGGACCAGGGAGACGATCAGCGCCGCGATCGCCGACACGTGCAGGTCCTTGTCGATCGTGAAGATCGCCACGAAGAGCAGGCCCGGCACGACCGTCTCGACCATGCCGCGGACACCGCCGAACGCCTCGAACAGCGCGGCCTCGGTCACCGCGCGGGCGTCGCCGGCCGGGTCTGGCGGAGTCTGGTCGGTGCTTTCGGTCGGCTTGTCGAGGGACGTCACCGGCTACTCCCGTCCGAGGGGTCGCAGTTCGTACTTCGGGTTGAACAGCACCCGGCGGCCCCGGCTCATCGAGATCCGGCCCGATGCGATCAGCTTGCGCCCCGGTTCTATGCCCACGATGGAACGCCTGCCGAGCCACACCACGTCCAGCGCGGCGGAGCCGTCGAACAGCTCGGCCTCCAGGGCCGGGACCCCGGCGCGAGGTCGCAAGGTGACCGTGCGCAAGGTACCAGTTACGGTGACGATCTGCCGGTCATGGCAGTCACCGATCTTCGTACAGCCCGCCGTCTCGGCGTCTTCGCGCAGCTCCTCGGACTCCAGGTCCTCCTGCGACGAGGAGAGCCGGTCGAGCATGCGCCGGAACCGGCCGGCCGGCTTTTCGGAACGAGGAACAGCACTCATACCTGAAGCGTACCGGGGCCCACCGACGCCGCCGTAGCCCAGCTCACTTCGCGGCCCGGCTCACTTCTCGAACCGGTATCCCATCCCCGGCTCCGTGATGAAGTGCCGGGGGTGCGAGGGGTCGGTCTCCAGCTTGCGGCGCAGTTGGGCCATGTAGACGCGCAGGTAGTTGGTCTCGGTCCCGTACGACGGCCCCCACACCTCCTGCAGCAGCTGCTTCTGGCTGACCAGGCGCCCGGTGTTGCGGACCAGCACCTCCAGCAGGTGCCACTCGGTCGGGGTGAGCCGGACGTCCTTTCCGGCGCGGTTGACCTTCTTGGCGGCCAGGTCGACGGTGAAGCCCTCGGTCTCCACCGTCGTCAGGTCGTCCTCGCCGGGCCCAACCGGCTCGGCCCGGCGCACGGCGGCCCGCAGCCGGGCCAGCAGCTCGTCCATGCCGAAGGGCTTGGTGACGTAGTCGTCGGCGCCCGCGTCCAGCGCCTCGACCTTCTCGTCGGAGGAGTGCCGGGCGGACAGGACCAGGATCGGCACGCGGGTCCAGCCGCGCAGGCCCTTGATCACCTCGACGCCGTCCATGTCCGGCAGGCCCAGGTCCAGCACGACCACGTCGGGGTGCCGGGACGCGGCGAGTTCGAGGGCGGTACGGCCGTCGGGGGCCGCGTCGACCTCGTACTTGCGTGCCTTGAGGTTGATCACGAGGGCGCGCACGATCTGCGGCTCGTCGTCGACCACGAGCACCCGGGTCGTCATAGGGTCTGCCTTTCTGGTTCCGCAATGTCCCAGCCCGCATCGGGGGCCTCGGGAGCCGATCCTGCCGCCCGCAGGCTCAGGACCATGGTGAGTCCCCCGCCCGGCGTGTCCTCGGCGTTGAGGGTGCCGCCCATGGCCTCCGCGAAGCCCCGGGCGACCGCGAGACCGAGGCCGACGCCGGCGCCGCGCGGGGCGTCACCGTAGCGCTGGAAGGGTTCGAAGATCCGGTCCTTGGCCTCGTCCGGCACGCCCGGCCCGCGGTCCACCACCCGCACCTCGACCCGGTCGGCGATGGCGCTCGCGGAGACCAGCACGGGCCGCCCGCGGGGGCTGTACTTGACGGCGTTCTCGACCAGGTTGGCCACGGACCGCTCCAGCAGTCCGGGGTCGACCTCGACCATCGGCAGGGTCTCGGGCACGTCCAGCTCGACGCTGTCCTCCGGTACGCCGCCCAGGGCCATCGGGACGACCTCGTCCACGTCGATCTCGCGGATCAGCGGGGTGACCGTACCGGTCTGCAGGCGGGACATGTCGAGCAGGTTGCCGACGAGGTGGTCGAGCCGGTCGGCGCCCTCCTCGATGCCCTGCAGCAGCTCCGCCTGGTCCTCCTCGGACCAGGCCACGTCGTCCGAACGCAGCGAGGAGACGGCGGCCTTGATGCCGGCCAGCGGGGTGCGCAGGTCGTGGCTGACGGCGGCCAGCAGGGCGGTGCGGATGCGGTTGCCCTCGGCGAGCGTGCGGGCCTGGTCGGCCTCCTCCTGCAGGCGCCGGCGGTCCAGCGCGACGGCGGCCTGCGCGGCGAAGGCGGCCAGCACCCGGCGGTCCTCGGCGGGCAGCACGCGGCCGGTGAGCGCGAGCGCCATGTGGTCGCCGACGGGCATGTCGACGTCGGCGTCCTCGGGCCGCTCCAGCGAGCGCCCGAATCCGGCGCGCCCTGCGCACGTCCACGGTTCGACGTCGCTCGCCCGTTCCAGCAGCGCGGCCGACTCCATCGCGAAGGTCTCCCGGACCCGCTCCAGCAGTTCCTCCAGCCTCGTCTCGCCGCGCAGCACGTTCCCGGCGAGGAAGGAGAGGATCTCCGACTCGGCGCGCAGCCGGGCGGCCTGGTGGGTGCGCCGGGCGGCGAGGTCGACCACCGAGGCGACCGACATGCCGACGCCGAAGAAGATCGCGATGGCGACCATGTTCTTGGGGTCGGCGATGGTCAGCCGGTGCAGCGGCGGGGTGTAGAAGTAGTTCAGCAGCAGCGAGCCGAAGGCCGCCGAGGCCAGGGCGGGCAGCAGGCCGCCGAGCAGCGCCGCCGCGACGGTGACCGCGAGGAACAGCAGCATGTCGTTGGCGAGGCCGAGGTCGACGGTGTTCAGCAGCACCGCGAGGACCGCGGGGCCCACCAGGCCCACCGCCCAGCCCCAGATGATCCGGGCCCGCCCGAGCCGTCCGCCCCGGGCCACGGGCAGTCCGCGGCCCTTGGCGGCCTCCTCGTGGGTGACGATGTGGACGTCGAGGTCGGGGCCGGAGTCCCGGGCGACCGTCGCACCGACGCCGGGCCCGAAGACGTACTGCCAGGCCTTGCGGCGCGAGGAACCCAGCACGATCTGGGTGGCGTTGACACCGCGCGCGAAGGCCAGCAGGGCGGCCGGTATGTCGTCTCCGACCACGTGGTGGAAGGTGCCGCCCAGGTCCTCCACGAGGGTGCGCTGGACGGCCAGCTCCTTGGGGGAGGCCGAGGTCAGCCCGTCGCTGCGGGCTATGTAGACGGCGAGCACCTCACCGCCGGCGCCCTTCTCGGCGAGCCGCGCGGCCCGGCGGATCAGGGTGCGTCCCTCGGGGCCGCCGGTCAGGCCGACCACGATCCGCTCCCGCGAACCCCAGATCTTGGAGACCCGGTGTTCGCTGCGGTAGGCGTTCAGGTACTCGTCGACCCGGTCGGCCACCCACAGCAGCGCCAGCTCGCGCAGGGCGGTGAGGTTGCCGGGACGGAAGTAGTTCGAGAGCGCCGCGTCGACCTTGTCGGGCTGGTAGATGTTGCCGTGGGCCATCCGGCGGCGCAGGGCCTGCGGGGACATGTCGACCAGCTCGATCTGGTCGGCGCGCCGTACCACCTCGTCCGGGACGGTCTCGCGCTGGCGCACCCCGGTGATCGACTCCACGACGTCGCCGAGTGATTCCAGGTGCTGGATGTTGACGGTGGAGATCACGTCGATCCCGGCGGCGAGCAGTGCCTCGACGTCCTGCCAGCGCTTGGCGTTGCGGGATCCGGGGATGTTGGTGTGGGCGAGTTCGTCGACCAGGGCCACGGCGGGCGCCCGGCGCAGCACGGCGTCGACGTCCATCTCGCCGAAGGTGGTGTCCCGGTACTCCAGCCGCTTGCGCGGCACCTGCTCCAGGCCGTGCAGCATCACCTCGGTGCGCGGCCGCTCGTGGTGCTCGACGAAGGCCACGACACAGTCGGTGCCCCGCTCCACTCGGCGGTGCGCCTCGGCGAGCATGGCGTACGTCTTGCCCACGCCCGGTGCCGCGCCGAGGTAGATCCGAAGCTTGCCGCGTGCCATGGCCCCATTGTCTTCCCGTGACTGCTGCCTACGCAGCGTCGACCTTACGGCCAACAATCACGGCAAACGGGACGCGGGGGCGGGCGCCGGACAACTTTGACGCAACCCTGATGAGCAGGCCGGGCACCGGGACGGCTCAGTGCTCGGCGACTTCGCCGTCACGCAGTTCCAGCACCCGGTCGGCCCAAGGAGAACCGCCCCACGGCGCGAGTCCGCACAAACGGGCCGCACCTCTCAGAGGCACGGCCCGTACATCCCTGCTGAACCCGGCGGAGCGCCTAGCGGACTTCCGTGATCTCCGGCCCGCGCTGCAGCTGGCCCATCCCACCGGAGAAACGCGAGGACTCCTCCTGCTGGACGCCCTCGGGCACCATCTGCGCGTCGTTGGGGAGCTTGAGGACGATCGGGTCGCGGGGCGCCATCGGCCCCTCACCGCGCACCACGACCGCGTCCCGGAAGATCTGCTCCAGCAGGCCGGCGGCCTGCGGCTGCACGGCCCCCTGCCCGGAGATCACACCGCGCAGGAACCACCGCGGACCGTCCACACCGACGAACCGCACGACCTGGAAACCACCCGTGCCGTCCGGCAGCTGCACCGGCACCTGCGCCCGCAGCTCCCACCCCAGCGGGCCCTCGACCTCGTCGACGATGCCACCCTGCTGGGTGATGCCGCCCGCGATCTCCTCGCGGACCTCGCCCCAGATGCCCTCGCGCTTGGGGGCGGCGAAGGCCTGGAGCTGGATGGCGCTGTCGCGCAGCACGACGGTCGCGGCGACGATCGCGTCACCGGCGACCTCGACCCGCAGCTCCATGCCCTCGACGCCCGGGATGAACAGCCCGCCGAGGTCCACGCGGCCCTCGCCCGGGTCGCGTACCTCGCTGCTGTCCCACGGCCCGTCGGGCCGCGGTCCCGGTTCCAGCCGGACGCGCTCGCGCTCGGCCTCCGCTTCCTCGTCCGCCTCGGTGTCGACGCTGTCGACGACCTGCTCGGCCTCGCCGGCCGCATCCTCGGCGGCACCCTTCTTGTTGCGACGTCCGAACACGTCACTGTCCTTCCCGGTCGGATACGACCGAAGCGTATCGATTCCCACCCGTCGGACCGCCATCGGCGGCCTGACCGCTTGTGCCGCTCTCGTCGCCCACCGCGGCATGGCCACCGGTGGACCCGAAGCCCCCTTCGGCCCGCGCCGAGCCGGGAAGTTCCGCGACCTCCTGGAAGCGGACCCTCTCGACCTGCTGGACGACCAGTTGGGCAATCCGGTCGAAGCGCTCGAACCGCACGCTGTCGCGCGGATCGAGATTCACCACGATCACCTTGATCTCCCCACGGTACCCGGCATCAACCGTCCCCGGGGCATTCACGAGGGCGACACCGCAGCGTGCGGCGAGGCCGGAGCGGGGATGCACGAAGGCCGCGTACCCCTCGGGCAGGGCGATCGACACCCCTGTGGGCAGCACCGCCCGCTCCCCCGGGGCCAGCTCGCACGGCTCGGTGGTGCGCAGATCGGCTCCGGCGTCCCCGGGGTGCTCGTACGCCGGAAGCGGTACGTCGGGGTCGATGCGCCGGAGCAGCACATCCAGGGGGCCACGGCTCACGGGTTCACCTCGAAGGCGCGGGCGCGCCGGACC
This sequence comes from Streptomyces durhamensis, assembly GCF_000725475.1. Taxonomy (NCBI): domain Bacteria; kingdom Bacillati; phylum Actinomycetota; class Actinomycetes; order Kitasatosporales; family Streptomycetaceae; genus Streptomyces; species Streptomyces durhamensis. The sequence goes on along the minus strand of NZ_JNXR01000011.1, from coordinate 149,321 downwards.
TGGTCCGGGTCGCTCATGGCGGCCTGGATCTCCTCCTCGCGGCCGTGGTCGATGAAGTGGTCGACCTTGACCTCGATGAAGAGGGCGTCCGCGCGGACGGCGACGGGCCCGTCGGGGCCGCCGAGGCGTCCGGTGGCGGTGGAGTAGATCTTCCGCCCGGCGACGGCCGTGACCTCGGCCTCCAGGTACAGCGTGGTGCCCACCGGGACGGGCCGTGCGAAGTCGGTCTCCAGCCGCCCGGTGACGGCGATGGTCCGCAGCAGCCAGTTCAGCGAGCCGAGGGTCTCGTCCAGGGCCGTGGCCAGCACTCCGCCATGGGCGAGGCCGGGGGCGCCCTGGTGGGCGGGCTGGACGGTGAACTCGGCGGTCAGCGAGACACCCTCGCCCGCGCGGGCCTCCAGGTGCAGGCCGTGCGGCTGCCCGGGACCACAACCGAAACAGTGTTCGTAGTGGGCGCCGAGGAGTTCCCCGGGCGCGGGCGCGTCGGGGTGCCGTACCGGTTTCACCGCGTCGGCGGGAGGCTGAAGGCTTACGGAACTACCACTCACAGCCGCAGACCTTACCCGCCGTCCGTCACCCCCCACCGCCCCGCCTGACAGCGCTTCGCGCCGGCCGCCCTGATTCCGGGCCGGTGCGGATCCCGTGCCAAGCTTGGCTCCATGCAGCCCTCCGCCACCCCGTACGAAGAACGTCTCACCACCCCCCGCTCGTGGTGGCTGATCAGCTTCCTCGTGGGCGTCTCGTTCGCCCTGATCCTGCTCCCCTTCGGCACCCTGCCGCTGCTCGGCGGCCTGGTCGGCGGTACGGCGGCGGCGGCCGTGGTCGCCAGCGCGTACGGCTCCCCGCGCATCCGCGTGGTGGGCGACTCGCTGATCGCGGGCGAGGCGAAGATCCCGGTGTCGGCGCTGGGTGAGTCGGAGGTGCTGGACGCGGAGGAGGCCCGGGCCTGGCGGACGTACAAGGCCGACACACGTGCCTTCCTGCTGCTGCGCGCCTACGTCCCGACGGCTCTGCGCGTGGAGGTCACGGACCCGGAGGACCCGACGCCGTACCTGTACCTGTCGACGCGGGAGCCGGAGAAGCTGGCGGCGGCGATCGAGGCGGCCCGTACGGCGAACGCCTAGAGCTCTTCCGGGAGGTCGCCGAGTCTCAGCGGCTGCTCCGGCTCCTCCAGCGGGGGAAGCTCCGGCAGTTCCTCCCACGGGACCTGGACCGTGCGCAGGTCGGCCCGGATACGGGCGGCGAGCCTCCTGGTGTCCCTGCGGTTCATGACCGCGCCGACCGCGGCACCGACCATGAACGGCATGAGGTTGGGCAGGTCGCGGACCATCCGCTTCATGATCTGCTGGCGCAGTTCGCGCTTCATGCGGCCGCCGAGGGCCGCGTCGTAGCTCGACGGCTTCATCACGTCGATCCCGCGCTCCCCCGACCAGGAGGACAGATACGCGGTGCTGCGGGTCTTGAGGTTCCCCGGCGGGCGTACGCCGTAGACCTCGTGCAGTTCGGCGATGAGCTTCAGTTCGATCGCGGCGACCCCGGTGATCTCCGCGGCCAGTTCGGTCGGCATGGCAGGGGGCACCGGCAGCATGGCCGCCGCTCCGATCCCTGCCCCGATCGTCGAGGTGCCGGCCGCCGCGCCCGCCACGAGCTTGTCGGCGAGTTCTTCGGGCCCGGCACCCGGGAACTGCCGGCGCAGGGTCGCGAGGTCGCGTACGGGGACACGCGGGGCGATCTCGATGATCCGGTCCGCGAGGTAGGCCAGGCCCGCGCGAGCGCGGCTGCCGCCCCTGCGGGCCCCTTCCCGGGCCATGTCCCGGGCCTTGTCACGCATCGCCGCGGCCCGTCGCCTGGCGACGGGCGCGGGATGCCGCACCGGCGCCGGGTGGTCCGCCCGGTCGGTCGCCGGTTCGAGCGGGGCCACCACTCCTGGTGAGCCCCGCTCGTCGTCACGCGCGCCGTGCGGGCCGTCGGACGGCCCTTCGTCCGCCTTTCCCAGGGAGAAGCGGCGCTTCCGTGGAGGGGTCGAGCCGGTCACGGCCGACCCGCCCTCAGTCGCAGTCGCGGCAGATCGGCTGACCGTTCTTCTCGCGGGCCAGCTGGCTGCGGTGATGCACCAGGAAGCAGCTCATGCAGGTGAACTCGTCCTGCTGCTTGGGCAGCACCCGGACGGCCAGCTCCTCGTTCGAGAGATCGGCGCCGGGCAGTTCGAGGCCCTCGGCGGCCTCGAACTCGTCGACGTCCACCGCGGAAGTGGACTTGTCGTTCCGCCGGGCCTTCAGCTCTTCAAGGCTGTCCGAGTCGACGTCGTCGTCGGTCTTGCGTGGAGTGTCGTAATCGGTTGCCATATCGCTCTCCCCCTCTGGGTGTCTGCGGTGTCTCCAGCGCACGTAACGCGTGAGAGGCCGGACTTGTGCCCGACCTGAGGCGGAGATTTTGCCTCACATCAAGGTCTGTTACTCAATCGACACCCAACCCGACCCCTCAAGAGTGATCGGCTTGGCTGGCGGTGAGGACCGTACACGGTTCGAATGTCACACCTCAAAGGCGCCTCACCGTGTACTTCCCGTGATCAAGAGCCCTGAAAACCCGGACTTTCCCGGCTTTCTGCCATCCTTCATGATCACGGAACGTACATGGCTGGAAATCCGCCCATGTGACTGATCGCACAATGTGAACCCCGTCGGGCGCCCTGAAAATTCCGCGCAAAGCGAACATCGTCCGCGTGTGTCGGTTCTGGTCACAGCGGCAGGGTGACTCGCATCACCAGACCACCGCCCTCACGCGGCTGCGCCACGATGTGGCCGCCGTGCGCCCGGGCCACGGACCGCACGATGGACAGGCCGAGGCCGACGCCCTTGTCGCTGCCCGTGCGCTCCGTACGGAGCCGCCTGAAGGGTTCGAAGAGGTTGTCGATCTCGTACGCCGGCACCACCGGCCCGGTGTTCGCGACCGTCAGCACCGCCTGTCCGTGCTCCACCTCGGTGGTCACCTCCACCCAGCCGCCCTCGGCAATGTTGTACCGCACAGCGTTCTGCACGAGGTTCAGCGCGATCCGCTCCAGCAGCACGCCGTTGCCCTGCACCACGGCGGGCTTGCGCTCACCGCGGATCTTCACGCCCTTGGCGTCGGCCTCGGCGTGCACCTGGTCCAGTGCCTGGGAGGCTACCTCGGCCAGGTCGACGGGCTTGCGCTCGACGATCTGGTTGTCGCTGCGGGCGAGCAGCAACAGGCCCTCGACCAGCTGTTCGCTGCGCTCGTTGGTCGCCAGCAGCGTCTTGCCGAGCTGCTGCAGCTCCACCGGGGCGTTCGGGTCCGACAGATGGACCTCCAGCAGCGTTCTGTTGATCGCGAGCGGGGTGCGCAGCTCATGGGAGGCGTTGCCGACGAAGCGCTGCTGGGCGGTGAAGGCCCGCTGCAGCCGCTCCAGCATGTCGTCGAAGGTGTCCGCCAGCTCCTTCAGCTCGTCGTCCGGGCCGTCCAGCTCGATCCGGCGGGACAGATCGGATCCGGCCACCTGACGGGCGGTACGGGTGATCCGGCCGAGCGGGGACAGCACGCGGCCGGCCATCGCGTAGCCGAACGCGAAGGCGATCACGGCGAGGCCCAGCAGGGCCAGCAGGGAGCGGCTGAGCAGGTTGTCCAGGGCCCCCTGGCGCTGGCGGTCCACGCAGTGGGCGATCGCGTCGTTGAAGTCCGGCAGCGGCACCGAGCTGGAGTTGATCGCGGTGATCGCCGGGCAGTTGTCGCTGGAGACCTTGATGTCCGTACCGCTCACGATCTTGAACAGCGGCTGATTGCCCGTGCTGATCGCCTGCGCGGCCAGCAGGTAGATGATCGACAGCAGCAGGATGCCGGCGATCAGGAACATGCCGCCGTACAGCAGCGTGAGCCGTATGCGGATGGTCGGGCGCAGCCACGGGAACGGGGGCTCCGGCCTCCTGGGGTCCCAGGTGGGCTTCGGCGGCGCCTGGGGCGGTGCGGGTGTCGCGGCCATGGCGGATCAGATCCGGTAGCCGGAGCCGGGGACGGTGACGATCACCGGGGGCTCGCCGAGCTTGCGCCGCAGGGTCATCACGGTGACGCGGACGACGTTGGTGAACGGGTCGGTGTTCTCGTCCCAGGCCTTCTCCAGCAGCTGCTCGGCCGAGACGACCGCGCCCTCGCTGCGCATGAGCACCTCCAGCACCGCGAACTCCTTGGGCGCGAGCTGGATCTCCTTGCCGTCGCGGAAGACCTCGCGGCGGTTGGGGTCGAGCTTGATGCCGGCGCGCTCCAGGACCGGCGGCAGCGGCACGCTCGTACGGCGGCCGAGGGCGCGCACGCGCGCGATCAGCTCGCTGAACGCGAACGGCTTGGGCAGATAGTCGTCGGCGCCGATCTCCAGGCCCTCGACCCGGTCGCTGACGTCGCCGGAGGCGGTGAGCATGAGCACGCGCGTGGGCATGCCCAGCTCCACGATCTTGCGGCAGACGTCGTCGCCGTGCACGAGCGGGAGGTCGCGGTCGAGGACGACCACGTCGTAGTCGTTGACGCCGATGCGCTCCAGGGCGGCCGCACCGTCGTACACGACGTCGACGGCCATGGCCTCCCGGCGCAGTCCGGTGGCCACCGCATCGGCGAGCAGCTGCTCGTCCTCGACGACGAGTACGCGCACGTCGCAAGTCCTTCCTCTGTCCGCCCGCACAGCGCACCGTGGGCACGTGCGGGCAGGGGTGTTCGTGGGGTGTGACCTCCATCCTGCCCTTTTCGGCCGTAAGTCGGCTGTAAGGCGGGTTGCGGACCGCACGGACCGGCGTGCGGGGGCGGGAATACGAGATTTTCTCCTCCGGTTGAGGTTTCCGGGCAGGGGAGCGGGGGGAGGACGGCTTTACACCCCGCGATCACGCTCTGCATGTGCCGCAGCACCATGCGGTACACCGCGACCCGCTTGCCGCAGAGTGGGCGCGGGTGTCCGGCACCGTCGCCGCCCGGCAGGGCAGTGCTGGGCACCCGTGGGAGACGTGATCGCCTCTTTCCCAACCGGCACACCCCCGTGCCACCGACCCACGACCCAGGACGAGGGGGCGCAGCATGGACGCTTTCACCGCAGGACTTCTGCAGCGCATAAGGGCGACCGAGTCCGACCTGTCGCGGGCTCGTGACGAGGGTGACGACTTCCTCGTCGAAGTGGAGCAGGCAGAGCTCGACGACCTGCGACGCCTCGCCGCCGAACACGGTGTGGAGGTCGGCGCGTCACGCGTCTGATCGGCCCGAAAGCGCAAGAAGGGACCCCGGCGAATCCAGCGCCGGGGTCCCTTTGCGTCATGCGGTGCGCCGGGCGCGGCCCCCGCTCAGTCGTGCCACGCGCCGAACTCCTCCAGCAGCACCTGCAGCGGCTCGAAGACCCCCGGCGATCCGGCGACCGTCAGATCGCGCGACGGCCGCTCCCCGGGCCGCCCTCCGACCAGCGCCCCCGCCTCCTGGGCGATCAGGTCACCCGCCGCGAAGTCCCAGGCGTTGAGCCCCCGCTCGTAGTACCCGTCGAGCCGGCCGCAGGCCACGTCGCACAGGTCGACCGCCGCCGAGCCGCTGCGCCGGATGTCCCGCAGCAGCGGGATCAGCCGGCCGGCCACCTCGGCCTGGTGGGTGCGGACCTCGGCGACGTAGTTGAAGCCGGTGGAAACCAGCGCCTGGTCCAACGGGGGCGCGGGGCGGCAGGCGAGCGCCCGCTCGCCCTTCCACGCGCCCGTGGCCCACGCACCGCCGCCGCGCACGGCGTGGTACGTCTCACCGCGCATCGGAGCCGCGACGACCCCGGCGACCGTCTCGCCGTCCCGCTCCGCCGCGATGGACACCGCCCAGGTCGGCAGGCCGTACAGGTAGTTCACCGTGCCGTCGAGCGGGTCGATCACCCAACGGATGCCGCTGGTGCCCTCGCTGGAGGCGCCCTCCTCGCCGAGGAAGCCGTCGTCGGGACGCCGGCCGGAGATCAGATCGGTGATCAGCTTCTCCGCCGCGATGTCCATCTCGGTGACGACGTCGATCGGGCTGGACTTGGTCCTCGCCACGGCCAGGCCGGCCGGGCGGCCGTCCCGCAGCAGCTCTCCGGCCCGGCGGGCGGCCTCCTGGGCCAGCTGAAGCAGTTCGCGGTGCAGGGCGTCGGTCACGGGGCTCCTCACGCGTAGGGACTGTCGGCGCCGGCGGCGGCCGGGTGCGGGACGCGGGCCGGGCAGCAGCCGACGGGGCAGACGTCGTGGCTCGGGCCCAGGGCGCCCAGGGCGCAGGGGGTGACCTGGCGGCCGCGCTCCACGGCGGCGCGTTCGGTGATCAGCTCGCGGACGGCCGCGGCGAACCGGGGGTCGGCGCCCACCGTGGCCGAGCGGCGCACGGGCAGGCCCAGTTCCCCGGCCTTGGCCGTGGCCTCGGTGTCGAGGTCGTAGAGGACCTCCATGTGGTCGGAGACGAAGCCGATGGGGGCCATGACGACGGCCGGGGCGCCCGCCGCGTGCCGCTCCTCGAGGTGGTCGCAGATGTCCGGCTCCAGCCACGGGATGTGCGGGGCGCCGGAACGGGACTGGTAGACCAGCCGCCAGGGGTGGTCGATCCCGGTGCGCTCGCGGACGGCGTCGGCGATCAGCTGGGCCACGTCCAGGTGCTGTTCGACGTACGCCCCGCCCTCGCCGTGGGCCTCGACGGGGCCGGAGCTGTCGGCGGCGGAGGTGGGGATGGAGTGCGTGGTGAAGGCGATGTGGGCGCCGGCGCGGACGTCCTCGGGGAGGTCGGCGAGGGCGCGCAGCACGCCGTCGACCATGGGCTCGACGAAGCCGGGGTGGTTGAAGTAGTGCCGCAGCTTGTCGATCTCCGGGAGCTCCACGCCCTCGGCCTGCAGCGTGGCCAGCGCGTCGGCGAGGTTCTCGCGGTACTGGCGGCAGCCCGAGTAGGAGGCGTAGGCGCTGGTGGCGAGGACCAGGATGCGGCGGCGTCCGTCGGCGGCCATCTCCCGCAGGGTGTCCGTGAGGTACGGCGCCCAGTTGCGGTTGCCCCAGTAGACCGGCAGGTCCAGGCCGTGGTCGGCGAAGTCCTTGCGCAGGGCGTCCAGCAGGGCGCGGTTCTGGTCATTGATGGGGCTGACCCCGCCGAACTGGAAGTAGTGCTGCCCGACTTCCTTCAGGCGTTCCTTCGGGATGCCCCGCCCGCGCGTGACGTTCTCCAGGAACGGGACCACGTCGTCCGGGCCTTCGGGACCGCCGAAGGAGAGCAGGAGCAGGGCGTCGTACGGGGTGGCATCGAGCGCGTCTGGCATGTCTCGATCCTGCCACCCGGTGCTGACAGCCGGGAAACAGCGGGATGACGAGTCGGGTTCCAGGGGGTTTATACCGGTTTTTTCCCCGGTCGAGCGGGGTGCAATTAGGGTGACCTAACTCGTAAGCTGTACCAGCCGCATTCGCGACTTACCGAGCCGCTTCGGAGACCACGTGCCCAGCCCCTACAGAGCCTTGTTCGCCGCGCCCGGCACCAAGGCGTTCTCCGCCGCGGGATTCCTCGGCCGGATGCCGCTGTCGATGATGGGCATCGGCGTGGTCACGATGATCTCCCAGCTGACCGGGCGGTACGGGCTCGCGGGCGCGCTGTCGGCCACCATCGCGCTGTCCGCAGCGGTGATCGGGCCGCAGATCTCCCGGCTGGTCGACCAGCACGGCCAGCGCCGGGTGCTGCGTCCCGCGACCCTGGTGACGCTCGCGGCGGCGGCCGGGCTGCTGCTCGCCGCGCACTTCCGGTGGGCGGACTGGGTGCTGTTCGTGTGCGCGGCGGGGATCGGCTCGGTGCCGAGTCTCGGCGCGATGATCCGGGCCCGCTGGGCGGCCCTGTACCGGGGCACGCCGCAGCTGCACACCGCCTACTCGTTCGAGTCGGTCGTCGACGAGGTCTGCTTCATCTTCGGCCCGATCATCTCCATCGGGCTGTCCACGGCCTGGTTCCCGGAGGCCGGGCCGCTGCTGGCCGCCTGCTTCCTGGCCGCCGGGGTCTTCTGGCTGACCGCCCAGCGGTCCACCGAGCCGGAGCCGCACCCGCGCGAGAGACAAGGCGGCGGTACGGCCCTGCGCTCGGCCGGGCTGCAGGTGCTGGTGGCGACCTTCGCGGCCACGGGAGCGATCTTCGGCTCCGTGGACGTGGTCACCGTCGCCTTCGCCGACGAGCGCGGCCACAAGGGCGCCGCGAGCCTGGTCCTCGCGCTGTACGCGGCCGGTTCCTGCGCGGCCGGCGTGGTCTTCGGGCTGCTGCGGTTCGCGGGGGCGCCGGAACGTCGCTGGTTGCTGGGCGTGACGGGGATGGCCGTGAGTATGATCCCCCTCCTACTGGTCGGAAACCTGCCGCTTCTGGCCGTGGCGCTGTTCGTTGCGGGGCTGTCCATCGCACCGACGATGATCACGACGATGTCCCTCATCGAAGAGCACGTACCTCGCGCGCAGCTCACCGAGGGCATGACCTGGGTGAGCACCGGCCTCGCGGTCGGGGTCGCGCTCGGCTCCTCCGTGGCCGGCTGGGTGATCGACGCAGCCGGGGCGCGGGCCGGGTACGGGGTTCCGGCCGTGTCCGGGGCCGTCGCGGTCGCGGTCGGTTTCCTGGGGTACCGCCGGCTGCGCAGGCCGGCCGCGGGTCGGGGAGGCACCGTTGAGCAGCACAGCGAGCGGGAAGAACGGCACCTGGCGTAACTGGGGCGGCAACGTCTCCGCCCGGCCTGCCCGGCAGGTCGCGCCGGCCTCGGTGGAGGAGCTGGCCGCGGCGGTGCGCCGGGCGGCCGAGGACGGCCTGAAGGTGAAGGCGGTCGGGACCGGCCATTCCTTCACCTCGATCGCGGCCACCGACGGAGTGTTGATCCGCCCTCAACTGTTGACCGGGATCCGCACCATCGACCGGTCGTCCATGACGGTCACGGTGGAGGCCGGCACCCCGCTCAAGAGACTCAACGCGGCCCTGGCGCGCGAGGGCCTGTCGCTGGCCAACATGGGCGACATCATGGAGCAGACCGTCTCCGGGGCCACCAGCACCGGCACGCACGGCACGGGCCGTGAGTCCGGTTCCATCTCCGCGCAGATCAAGGGGCTCGAACTCGTCACGGCGGACGGGTCGGTGCTCACCTGCTCCGAGAAGGAGAACCCGGAGGTCTTCGCGGCCGCCCGGACGGGCCTCGGCGCCCTCGGCGTCATCACCGCGATCACCTTCGCCGTGGAGCCGCTGTTCCTGCTCACCGCGCGCGAGGAACCGATGCCGTTCGAGCGGGTCCTCGCAGAATTCGATCAACTGTGGGCGGAGAACGAGCACTTCGAGTTCTACTGGTTCCCGCACACCGACAGCACCAACACCAAGCGGAACAACCGCAGCGCCGGCCCCGAACAGCCCGTGGGGCAGCTGGCCGGCTGGTTCGAGGACGAGTTCCTCTCCAACGGGGTCTTCCAGGTGGCCCAGTGGGTCGGCCGCGCCGCCCCCGCCACCGTCCCGGCCATCGCGCGGATCTCCAGCAAGGCCCTGTCCGCGCGGACGTACACGGACATCCCCTACAAGGTCTTCACCTCGCCGCGCCGGGTGCGCTTCGTGGAGATGGAGTACGCCGTCCCGCGCGCGGCCCTGGTGGAGACGCTGCGCGAGCTGAAGGCCATGGTCGAGCGTTCGGGGCTGCGCGTCAGCTTCCCCGTCGAGGTGCGCACCGCCCCGGCCGACGACATCACCCTGTCCACCGCGTCCGGCCGGGACAGCGCCTACGTCGCCGTCCACATGTTCCGGGGGACGCCGTACCAGGCGTACTTCACCGCGGCCGAGCGGATCTTCACCGCGCACGAGGGCCGGCCGCACTGGGGCAAGGTGCACACGCGGGACGCCGAGTACTTCGCGCGCGTCTACCCGCGCTTCGGTGAGTTCACCGCGCTGAGGGACCGCCTTGACCCGGAACGGCTGTTCCAGAACGACTACTTGCGGAGGGTTCTGGGGTCGTAGGCGTCGCGGTGGACCCACTGGGCGTGGGGGTCGCAGACGGGCTCGGACCGTCACTCGGCTCACCGCCCGGGGAGCCGCCGGGCGTCGGGGTCGCGCTGGGGGCCGTACCACCGCCGGCATCGGGCGCGTGCGGTCGGGACGGCGCACCGGATGGGGCCGGCGCCTCGTCGGTCGCGGAGGGGGAATCGGAGGTGGCGGGGGAGTCGGTCGTGGCGGAGGACGAGCCCCGGCCGGTGACGGCGTCGCTCACCGTCGTCCCCCCGCCACCACTGAAACTGGTGCCCGAGACCAGTTCGTACGTCGTGATGCCGGCCATGGTCACACCGAACACGACGGCGGCCGCGACCACCGGCCGCCGCCGGCCCCGCACCCGCGCGCGGTGGAGAGTGCCCTCGGTGAACCCGTCCGGAGCCGGTGGCGCCTGCTCACCGGGGCGGGCCACGGCCGTCGCCTCGCGCAGCTGCTCCCCGGTCCGCTTGAAGAAGTGCTGGAACAGCGTGCCTCCACAGGTGGCGACCACGCTGACGACTCCCGCGCCGAGGATCGTGCCGTACACCCCGGCGTACGACGCCAGTTTGGCCGCCACCACCGCCGCCAGGGCACTGCCCGCGACCTGGGGGACGCTCAGGTCGATCCGTTTGCGACCCGCATCGGGCGTTTCACGCATACCCGGAACTTGCCTGCCCTTCTCGTACTTGACGGCGTACTTGATGACATTGACCGACCGACTGCACGAGTGAGGGACGTACAGACGAAACCAATAGTTCCGTTTCTGGTGATTGCGTGAAGTTCGCCACGTTCATGATCGGTAAAACCGGTTGCCAAGGGCCAAGTCGCAAGCCTTGCGAGAAGTTGGGCGGCGCGCCCATCCACGCACATGGTCCAAATGGAGTACTGTTGCGAGCCCTGGGCCCGGTCTCCCACCAGGGTGTCCGCGGCCTTGCAGGACCGCCGGGAGGGGGGCTAGTTGCACAGGGTGACGAGCTTGGTCACTTAGCGTTGCGAACAGGTAACCGTGCCATAACGGCGCCCCAGGGTCCGTGCCCGACACGCCGGGCAACTCGGCAAGGTTGTGGCAGGCTGCACCCGGGCAGGCCACACTCGACTAGCGGAAGCAGCGACGCACGTGACGTCGGCAGGCACCACCCGGGAGGTCCCCATGCCCGAACTGCGTGTCGTGGCCGTCTCGAATGACGGCACACGGCTGGTGCTCAAAGCTGCCGACTCCACGGAGTACACGCTTCCGATCGACGAACGGCTCCGCGCCGCCGTGCGCGGCGACCGGCCGCGTCTCGGCCAGATCGAGATCGAGGTCGAGAGCCATCTGCGCCCGCGTGACATCCAGGCGCGTATACGCGCCGGGGCCACCGCGGAAGAAGTCGCCCAGCTCGCCGGCATCCCCGTCGACCGCGTACGGCGGTTCGAGGGACCCGTGCTGGCCGAGCGCGCCTTCATGGCGGAGCGTGCCCGCAAGACCCCGGTCCGCCGGCCCGGCGAGAACTCCGGACCGCTGCTCGGCGAGGCCGTGCAGGAGCGGCTGCTGCTGCGCGGCGCCGAGAAGGACAGCGTGCAGTGGGACTCCTGGCGCCGCGACGACGGCACCTGGGAGGTCCTCCTGGTCTACCTGGTCGCCGGCGAACCGCACTCGGCGAGCTGGACCTACGACCCGCCCCGGCGGCTCGTACAGGCCGTGGACGACGAGGCCCGCTCGCTCATCGGCGAGTCCGACGACCTCGCCGTGCCCGAGCCGAGCTTCCCGTTCGTCCCGCGCATCGCCCGGCTGCCGCGCGAGCGTTCGATGGACCGCGCGCTCGACCGGAGCGAGCGGGAGCGGCCCGGCCTGCCCGCGCAGCCGTCCGAGGCCGCCGAGGAGAACACGGGCGAACGCGACTCGCTGACCAGCCTGCTGGAGGCCGTACCGAGCTTCCGGGGCGACCTGGTGGTCCCGGAGCGCCCGGCGGAGACGCCGGAGGAGCCCACCGACGAACCGGACGCGGAGGAGCCGCCGGCCCCCGCCGCCTCGGCCGGCTCGGCCTACGCGGACGTTCTCATGCCGCGCTCCGTCGGCAGCCATCGCGACCGCCTCACCGGCGCGACCGACCGGCAGGCCGAGGCCGACGGCGTTCGCCCCGGCCGCCGTGCCGCCGTGCCGAGCTGGGACGAGATCGTGTTCGGCACGCGCCGCAAGAAGCAGGAGTAGGCAGGCCGTTCGGGAAGGGCGGTGGCACGCGCGCGTGCCACCGCCCTTCCGGCTGCCGCTACTGCGGATCCGCGCCCACGGCCACCGGCCGGGACGGGTCCGAGGACCACTCGGACCACGAACCGACGTACAGGGCCGCCGGAATACCGGCCACCGCGAGGGCGAGCACCTCGTGGGCGCCGGAGACGCCCGAACCGCAGTACACGCCCACCTCGGCGTCCGCGGAGACACCCAGGGCCTTGAAGCGGTCCCTCAGCTCCACCGCGGGCAGGAAACGGCCGTCAGGGCCCACGTTCTCCGTCGTCGGCGCCGACACCGCGCCCGGGATGTGCCCGCCGACCCGGTCGACCGGCTCCACCTCCCCGCGGTACCGCTCCCCCGCGCGCGCGTCCAGCAGCACGCCCGCGCGGGCCAGGGCCGCGGCCCCGTCCGCGTCCAGCAGCCCCGCGGCGGCCGGAGCCGGCCGGAAGTCGCCCTCGGCCGGCTCCGGCGCCCGCGTGGACAACTCGCCCTGCCAGGCCGCCAAGCCGCCGTCCAGGACCCGCACGTCCGGGTGACCCGTCCAGCGCAGCAGCCACCAGGCGCGCGCCGCCGCCCAGCCCTGCCCGCCGTCGTAGACGACGACCGGGCGGGTGGCCGACACACCCGCACGGCGCATCGCGGCACCGAACTCCGTGAGGTCCGGCAGCGGATGCCGGCCCTGTTCCCCGGGCGCTGCGGCCAGTTCGCGGTCCAGGTCGACGAAGACCGCGCCGGGGATGTGACCGGCGGCGTACTCGGCCCGCCCGTCGAAGGCAGGCGCGCCCGCCGCCTTGGCCAGGCTCAGCTGCCAGCGCACGTCCAGCAGCAGCGGCGGGCGGTCCCCGGCCAGCTCGTGTGCGAGATCGGTTGCGGTGATGATGGCTGTCATGGCGTCCATCCTTACGCCAGGGGTGGCCGCGGCGTCCAGGTCCGGCTACTCTGCTCGGCCGGACACGCTCGATCACGAGGCGTACGGGATCGAGCACGTGCTGTACAGCCGACGGACACCCGCCGGCCATCGTCAGGAAGCGGCGGAAGACGGCAGATCGGGCATCCTCCCGGAGGTATCGCCGGGCGGCTGCGCGGTAACGCAGGCGGCGCCGTGGAGGATGCGGGCACCGGCACGGGCGTACCCGCCGCCGGCGTGGACACCCCTTCCGGGGAGCGGAAGCGACACGGCCACCGCGAGGGGCCGGGGAGAGAGTGATCGATGACCGAGGCACGGGAGCCGGCCGGCCCGCACGCGCGGCGCGCGCCCGGCACACCCTGCTGGGTGAGCCTGATGGCGCACGGGCTGACCGCCACCGAGGAGTTCTACGGTGAGCTGTTCGGCTGGGAGTTCGAGCCGGGTCCGCAGCAGCTCGGCCCGTATGTGCGGGCGCTGCTGGACGGGCACGAGGTGGCGGGCATGGGCCAGCTGCCCCCGGACCGCCGGCTGCCGATCGCCTGGACGCCGTACCTCGCCTCGGACGACGTGGACCAGACGGCCGACACGGTACGGGAGTGCGGCGGCACGGTGGGGGTGGGCCCGCTGGACGCCGCCGAGGCCGGACGGATGGCCATCGCCGCGGATCCCTCCGGGGCGGTGTTCGGCATCTGGCAGGGGTCGGCGCACCTGGGCACCACGCTCACCGGCGTGCCCGGGACGCCCGCGTGGAACGAGCTGGTGACCTTCGAGACCGAGAGCGTCGCCAAGTTCTACGCGACCGTGTTCGGGTACGAGCAGGAGGCGGTGGTGTCGGCCGACTTCGACTACGTCACCCTGCACCTCGCCGGCCGTCCGGTGGCCGGTCTGCACGGCGTGGGACACGCCCTGCCCCGCGATCGCGGACCGCACTGGCAGACGTACTTCGAGGTCGCCGACACCGACGCGACGACGCGTCAGGTCGCGGACCTCGGCGGCCGGGTCATCAGGCCGCCGCACGACAGCCCGCACGGCCGGGTGGCCACGGTGGCGGACCCTGAGGGCGCGGAGTTCTCGGTGGTCCAGAACCCGCACTGAGCCGAGCGCACGCACGGGGCCGCGCGCGCGGCAGCTCCCTCGGGGGCAGGGCGCTGCAGGGCGCCCCGTGCCCCCGCAGCCGGATCCGGCCCGGTCAGGGAGAGCGCAGGACCGGCTCAGGGGTGCACCGGACGGCACCTGAGCCGGCTCGGGACGTACGAGGGCGGCGCCTGGGCCGGCTCGGGACGTGGAGGTGCCGGGCCGGCTCCGGACGTGCCGGTAGTGGGCGGCTCAGGACGTGCCGCTGCCCAGCCTGGCCACGGGCGTGAGCGGATGGCGCCCGGGCCGGCTAGGGACGTGCGGGTGCTGGGCCGGCTCAGACAGTGGCGGCGACGGGTGGGAAAGGGATCAGGACGTTCCCGGTGCCCGGCCCGGCTACGACGTACGGGGGACGGTGCCGCGCCTGGCTCGGGACGTGCCGGTGCCCGGGCCGGCTCAGACAGTGGCGGCAACGGGCCGGGGAGGGCTCAGGGCGCTGCCGGCGCCCGGCCTGGCCACTGGCGTGCGGGACGATGCCAGCCGGGCTCGGGGCGTTGCCGGCGCCCGACCGGGCCACCGGCGGGCCGGGGACGGCCCGGAGGGGCTCGGGAGGGGTCAGACCGGGGAGACCGGGAGGACGTCCGGGGACAGGGCCGCCGCGCGAGCCGAGGCGGCTGTCATCCGGCGCCGGTGGTGGCGGCGGCACAGCACCTCGTAGCCGACCTCGCCCGCCGCCTGGTTGACGTCGCCGACGACCACCTGGGCGCCCTCGACCACCATCTCGCCGCCTATCGTGCGGGCGTTGTGCGTGGCCCGGGCGCCGCACCAGCACAGCGCCTCCACCTGGAGCACCTCGATGCGGTCCGCCAGCTCCACCAGCCGCTGCGAGCCGGGGAAGAGCTTGGAGCGGAAGTCGGTGGTGATACCGAAGGCGTACACATCGAGGCCGAGGTCGTCCACCACGCGCGCGAGCTGGTCGATCTGCCCGGGCGCGAGGAACTGCGCCTCGTCCGCGATCACGTAGTCGGCGCGGCGGCCCTGCGAGAGGTGGTCCACGAGATAGGCGTACAGATCCTGGTCGTCGGCGACCTCCACCGCGTCGGTGACCAGGCCGAGCCGGGAGGACAGCTTGCCCTCGCCCGCGCGGTCGTTCCGGGTGAAGATCATGCCGACGAGGCCGCGCGCGGAGCGGTTGTGCTCGATCTGCAGAGCCAGCGTCGACTTCCCGCAGTCCATCGTTCCGGAGAAGAACACCAGCTCGGGCATGAGGAGTTGCACACCTTTCGGCGAGTAGTCACAGGGGGAGGCGTCAGGAGCGTACTTCGAGCAGCGGCACCAGCTGCTCGGCGGGCGTCATCGAACCGTGGTTGCCGACCAGCGCCGACTCCTTCGGCTCCCGTTCGGACGCGATGATCAGGACGTCGTCGTGCGCGGCCGCGATCACGTCCCCGAGCCGCGGGTACACCCGCTCGTCGATGTGCGGCCCGAACCAGCCCGCCGCGATCGCCTCGTCCCGCGAGGCCACCCAGAACTGCTCGCCGAGCACCTCGCGCCAGACGGTCAGTACGTCGTTCTGGGCGCCCGGCACCGCGTACACGTGCCGTGCCCGGCCCTCGCCGCCCAGCAGGGCGACCCCGGCGCGCAGCTCCCAGTCCGTGTCGAAGTCGAGGCGGTGCTCGTCGTCGAACGGGACGTCGACCATGCCGTGGTCGGCGGTGACGTAGAGCGCGGTGCGCGGCGGCAGTTGCTCGGCGAGGCGCTGGGCGAGCCGGTCGACGTACATCAGCTGGCCGCGCCAGGTGTCGGAGGCGACGCCGTAGCGGTGACCGGCGCCGTCCAGCTCGGAGTAGTACGTGTAGACCAACGAGCGGTCTCCGGCGGCCAGTTGCTCGGCCGCGAGGTCCATGCGCTCCTCGCCGCTCAGCCGGCCGTGGAACCTGCCGCCGCTGAGCGCGACCTTGGTGAGCGGGGTGTGCTCGAAGGCGGGCGAGGTGACCTGCGCGGCGTGCACACCGGCCTCGTGGGCCAGCTGGAAGACGGTCGGGTACGGCTGCCACGGACGCGGGTCGGTGTACGGCTGCCAGCGGAGCTGGTTCATCAGCTCACCGGTGGCCGGGTTGCGGACCGTGTAGCCGGGCAGGCCGTGGGCGCCGGGCGGCAGGCCCGTGCCGACGGAGGCGAGGGAGGTGGCGGTGGTCGCCGGGTAGCCGGCGGTGAGCGGGCGGCCGGTGCCGCCGCGCGAGGTGCCGAGCAGCGAGGTCAGGAAGGGCGCCTCGGCGGAGTGCGCCCGCAGCTGCTCCCAGCCGAGACCGTCGATCAGCAGGACGCAGACCCGGTCGGCGGCGGTCAGCTCCTCGATCGTCGCGGTCAGACCGGGGACGCCCATTCCCGCGGCGAGGGTGGGCAGCAGATCGGCGAGGGAGCCGGTGCCGTACTCGGGCAGTGGCGCGGTGTCCAGGGCGAGGGGTTCCGGGTGGTCCCATGCGGAGAGCTGGGACATCAGCGCGCGGTGTCCGCGGTCGCCTCCGAGATGGCCTGCGCGAAGACGAGCGCCTGGCGCACCGTCTCCGGGCCGTCCCCGGCCTCGCTGACGCGCAGGCTGAGGTCGTCCGCCGTGGAGCTGCCCGTGTAGCCGTGGTCGGCGTCGCAGTTGGGGTCGCCGCAGGCGGCGGGCTCCAGGTCGATGCGGCTGACCGCACCCCAGCCGATGGTCAGTACGACCTCGCGGGGCAGCGTGCCCGGTGTGTACTGCTCCGGGTTCGCGACCACCCGGCTGACCACGACGGAGGAGATCCGGCCGATCTTCACGGACTCGGTGGAGGTGGTGGCGTAGGGCGTCGGGGAGGTGCTGTCGGCGGCCTGCTCGTCGGTGTGACTCACGATGAAGCGGTGATCCGTGAGGACCAGCACCGTGACATGCCGGCGGACCTCGTTCTGGTCGAACGTCGTCTCCTGGTGGACCAGGTACGACCGGATGGGCTCGCCGCCCACAGCGGCCTCCACCGCCTCGGCCACGAGGGCCGGGTAGTAGCCGCTGCGCTCGATCGCCGCGCGCAGCCCCTGGGTCGTCGTACTGGTCTTGGCCATGGCGTCCATCTTAATCCGTGGGCAAGGGCGGTCCGGGCCAGTCGCGCAGAGCCGGGGAGGCCTGCGCACGCGCGCGCGTGGGCCTCGGGACGGGTCCCGGGCGGATGTCCAGCGGCTCGGCGGCGGCCAGGCGGGAGGACGGGTTCCGGGCCGCCGGCGTCCGCCTCGAAGGCGACGACGAGCCGCGGTGTCTCACCGAGGGTCCGTGCCAGGCAAGCGGCCTCCTTCGCCGTGGGCGCGCGGAAGACGGGATCCTGGAAGGCGGGCGGGCAGGAGACCCAGGCGGGGGGCGACGAAATCGGCCTCCAGGCCGTGGTCGTACGCGAGGTCGTACCCGGCGGCCGGCCACGGCCGCCCGGCGTCCCGGCCGAGCACCTCCCGGCCCCACCGGTTGCCCTCGGGCAGCCGCCGGCCGGCGATCTCCATCTGTCCCCCCTCCCGCTCTCCTGCTCAGTAGGCGGGCATCGTGCGCGGGCCGAGGTCGTCGCGGGCGGGCGGGGGCGCGAGCCGTACCGTGGCGCCGAGGGCGCTCACGCCGTGCGGCGCGACGACGACGGGCTCCAGGGTGACGGCGACCACCTCCGGGTGGTCGTCGACGAGCCGGGACACCCGCAGCAGCAGTTCCTCCAGCGCCGGGGTGTCGACGGGCGTGGAGCCGCGCCAGCCGAACAGCAGCGGCGCCGTACGGATCGACCGCACCAGCGAGGTCGCCTCGCGGTCGGTGACCGGGACCAGCCGGTGTGCCATGTCCCCGAGCAGCTGCGAGGCGGCCCCGGCGAGCCCGAAGGACAGCACGGCCCCGGCCGCCGGGTCGATCACGGCCCGTACGACGGTGTCCACGCCGCGCGGCGCCATGCCCTGCACGACCGGCCGCAGCTCCTCCGGCTTGCCGAACAGCCCGGTCAACTCGGCGTACGCCCGGCGCAGTTGCTCCTCGTCCGCGAGGTCGAGGCGGACGCCGCCCAGGTCAGCGCGGTGCCTGAGGTGCGGGGCGGTGGCCTTGAGGGCCACCGGGTAGCCGAGGGTGCGGGCGGCTTCGGCGGCGGCGTCGGGGGTGGGGGCGGGCAGCGCGCGCCGCACGTGGATGCCGTACCTGCCGAGCAGTTCGCAGGTCGCCGCGTCCGAGAGCGTGAGCCCCTCCCCGCGGGCGAGCAGCTCACCGATCAGCCGTGCGGCACCCTTCTCGTCGATGTCGTCGTACTCGGGCACCTTCCCCGGGTCCAAGGCCTCCCGCCGCCACTGCCCGTACCTGACGGCCTCGGCCAGGGCCCGCACGGCGCGTTCGGCGGCGGGGTAGGCCGGGATGAGGTGGGTGCCTTCGGGAGGGGCGGCAGGCAGCGAGGGCGGCCCTTCCGCGCCGGCGGCGGGCAGGCGCTCCGCAGGGTGGTGGGGGTCCCCCCGGTGGGCGCCGCCCTCAGCACCGGATGTCCTGTCGACGGCCTGGGGTGCGGTACTGGCCGCGGCCGACAACGCCTCCGCGAGCCCCCCGAGCTCCACGTGCACCACCAGCACCGGCTTCCCCGGCAGGGCAGCCGCGGCCGACCGCAACGCCTCCGCCAGCTCCGCGTCCCCCGGTGACGCCTCCCCGATGGCGGGGATCGCCGTCACGACAACGGCGTCGTCGGTGTCGTCGGCCAGCGCCCGCGTCAGCGCCCGGTGGAAGTCCTCCGCCGTCGCCCCCGTCGTCAGATCCACCGGACGCGACGGCCGCAGCCCCTCGGCGAGACAGCGGTCGTACGTCAGCGCCCCCAGCGACTCGGAGTTCCCCAGGATCGCCACCCTGGGCCCCATGGGCAGCGGCTGGCGGGCGAGGAGCAGCCCCGCGTCGACCAGCTCGGTGATGGTGTCGACCCGGAGCACCCCGGCCTGCCGCAGCAGCGCGGAGACCGTGGCCTGCGGCAGCCGGGTGGCCCGCACCGCGTGCCCCTGCGGCGCGGAGCCGACGCCCTGCACCACGACCAGCGGCTTCGCCGCCGCGGTGCGCCGCGCGAGGCGTGTGAACTTGCGCGGGTTGCCGATGGACTCCAGGTACATGAGGGCGACGTCGGTCTCGGGGTCGTCGTACCAGTACTGGAGGACGTCGTTGCCGGAGACGTCCGCGCGGTTGCCGGCGGACACGAAGGTGGACACGCCCGTGACCCCGGTGACTCCTCCCCCGCGCCGGTGCAGCCGGGACAGCAGGGCGATGCCGATGGCGCCGGACTGGGCGAACATGCCGATGCGGCCGGTCCGGGGCATCTCCGGGGCCAGGGAGGCGTTCAGCCGGACGTCCGCTGCGGTGTTGATGATCCCGAAGGCGTTCGGGCCGATGATCCGCATGCCGTACGCGCGCGCCTGCCGCACGAGTGCCCGCTGCCGCTCACGCCCCTCGGGCCCGCTCTCGGCGTACCCGGCGGAGAGCACGACGAGCCCCTGCACCCCGTGTTCCCCGCACTCGGCGACCACCGCGGGCACGTGCTCGGCCGGTACGGCGACGACGGCGAGGTCCACCGGCCCGTCGATGTCCCGCACGGAGTGGTGCGCCGGCACCCCCTCGACCTCCTTGAGGTCCTGCGGGAAGGCCTTGTTCACTGCGTGCAGCCGGCCGCCGTAGCCGGCGTCGCGGATGTTGCCGAGGACGCTGCGGCCGACTCCGCCGGGGGCGCGGCCGACGCCGACGACGGCCACGGAGCCGGGCGCCAGCAGCCGCCGTACCGAGCGGGCCTCGGCGCGCTGCTCCCGCGCGCGCTGGACGGCGACGGAACGGTCGGTGGGTTCGAGGTCGAACTCCATGCGGACGACGCCGTCCTCGAAGCTGCGCTTCTGTGTGTAGCCGGCGTCCGTGAACACCTTGATCATCTTGGTGTTGGCGGGGAGCACCTCGGCGGCGAAGCGGCGGATGTCGCGCTCACGGGCGACGGCCGCGATGTGCTCCAGCAGGGCGGAGGCGACCCCGCGGCCCTGGTGGGCGTCCTGCACGAGGAA
Organism: Streptomyces durhamensis; assembly: GCF_000725475.1. Lineage (NCBI taxonomy): Bacteria > Bacillati > Actinomycetota > Actinomycetes > Kitasatosporales > Streptomycetaceae > Streptomyces > Streptomyces durhamensis. The sequence continues at coordinate 129,096 of NZ_JNXR01000011.1, read as the reverse complement.
GGCGACCTCGGCCTCGTCGGCAGGCGCGGAGGCGGGCATACCGTCGGCGCCGATGCGGTCGTAGCGTACGGTGGCGATGAACTCGCCGCCGATGGTGGCCGCGAGTCCCACCCGGTCCACAAAGTCGTGGTGCGTGAAGCGGTGGACGTCCTTGGCGGAGAGTCGGGGGTACGGCGCGAAGAAGCGGTAGTACTTCGACTCGTCCGAGACCTGCTCGTAGAAGCTGACCAGGCGGTCGGCGTCATCAACGGTGATGGGCCGGATGCGCGCGGTACCCCCGTCGCGCAGCACCACGTCCGCCTCCCAGTGGGCGGGGTACTGGTGCCGGTCCTGCCGGTCCGCCGAGGTCTGCATGGGCCCCAGAGTACGGCTCGCGTACGACAGCGGCGCGGGGCAGTCTGTGGAGGACGACACGTCGGATCGAGGCCGCGGTCCGACGACACACCGGGCAGGACGAAGGTCCGCTCCGGGCACGCTTCACGATATGGGAAACTGGTCTAGACAACCCTGAAGACTGAAGGGCAGCAACACATGGCTGAGCGCCGCGTCAACGTCGGCTGGGCCGAGGGCCTCCACGCCCGCCCCGCTTCCATCTTCGTCCGAGCCGCCACGGCCGCAGGCGTCCCGGTGACGATCGCCAAGGCTGACGGCAACCCCGTCAACGCGGCCTCCATGCTGGCCGTCCTGGGCCTGGGCGCCCAGGGCGGCGAGGAGATCGTCCTCGCCTCCGACGCCGAGGGCGCGGACGCCGCCCTGGACCGTCTGGCCAAGCTGGTCTCCGAGGGTCTTGAGGAGCTGCCCGAGACCGTCTGAGTGAGACGAGGGAGCCGCGCCGCCCTTTCCGGGTGGCGCGGCTTCCGCCTTTTACGGACATGAATTCACGGCACACAGGAAAAGGGCAGCGGAAATACGCGCCCCACGAATACGCTCTTCTTTGTATACGGCGCCCGTGTTAATGCCGAGGGATCGACATGTTTACGGCGTGTTGCGAGGTCCTCACACGCCCGGCGTCCCCGGGAAAACGGAGTCGGTGCGCCGCCGCCGCGCGCTCGGCGTGCAGCGCCGTGACCGCCCGCGCGCGCTCGCCGTCGCCGCGCGCGACCGCGTCCACGATGGCGCCGTGCTCCGCCCAGGACTCCGTCGGGCTCGGCGACGCTTCCACCGCGTACATCCAGGCGATCTTGTGCCGCAGCTGGGTGAGCATCGTGGTCAGCGAGGGGCTGCCGGAGGCCTGGGCGAGCGTCTCGTGGAACCAGCCGCCCAGTGAGCGCAGATCGTCGCTGTGGCCCCGCCTGGCGCGCTCCTGGCCGATCCTGACCAGGCCGCGCAGCACCTTCAGATGGGCCTCCGTACGACGCTGGGCGGCCCGGGCGGCCCCGAGCGGCTCCAGGAGCAGGCGCATCTCCAGCAGGTCGGCGGCCTCCTGCTCGGTCGGCTCGGCCACGCACGCGCCCGCGTGCCGGCGGGTCACCACGAAGCCCTCGGCCTCCAGGGTGCGCAGGGCCTCGCGGACGGGGACGCGGGAGACGCCGTAACGGCGGGCCAGGACTTCCTCGGTGAGGCGGCCGCCGCGCTTGTAGACACCGGCGACGATGTCGTCCCGGATCGCCGTGCACACCGAGTGCGCCGGAATACGCATGACCGACCTCCGCCTTAATCCCCGTGAAACGTCGACGATGGACGCGTTGTTCCGTGACTCTATTCCAATGGGCCGGAAATTCCGACGGCGGGCCGGAATCCATGGATATTTTTTGGTCAGCGGGCCGGTGGACGCACCGGAAAAGGCGAAAGCCCCGGCCGGTGCGGGCCGGGGCTGCACGGAGGGAGAAGAGCGTCAGACGTTCACGCCGTGCTTGCGGAGATAGGCGACGGGGTCGACGTCCGAGCCGTAGTCGGGGCTCGTACGGGCCTCGAAGTGCAGGTGCGGGCCGGTGACGTTGCCGGTCGCGCCGGACAGGGCGATCTGCTGGCCCGGGGTGACCTGCTGGCCCACCGCGACGCCGATCGACGACAGGTGGCCGTACTGGGTGTACGTGCCGTCGGCCATCCTGATCACGATCTGGTTGCCGTACGCGCCGCCCCAGCCGGTGGAGACGACGGTGCCGATGCCGACCGCGTGGACGGGCGTGCCGCTGGCCGCGTGGAAGTCGATGCCGGTGTGGTGGCCGGAGGACCACAGGGAGCTGCTGGCCTCGTAGCCGGTGGAGACGTAGGAGTTCGCAATCGGGGGCACGAAGGCGTTCAGGCGCTTGCGCTCGGCCGCCCGCGCGGCGCGGACCCTGGCCTCGCGGATCTCCTGGGCCCGCTCGGCCGCGGCCTGCTCGGCCGCCTTCTGCTCGGCGGCCTCCTTCTGGGCGGCGGCCTGCGCGTCGATCTGCTCGGCGATGTCGTCGCCGACGGTGACCACCGGGGTGAGGCCGGTCTGCTCGGCGGGGCTCTCGGCGGCGAGCGCCGGGGACGCCGCGAGGGTGCCGACGACACCGGTGGTGGTGAGGGCGGCGATGCCCGCCGCCTGCGCGGTGGTGCGCTTGACTCGGCCGGGCTTGCGGTGCTTCCCGGTGGCGCACATGAACGCCATGAAGTGGCTGGTCCTTTCCTTCCCTCTCGCCTACCGGGTTAGCTGACGGGTTCGGAGCAGGAAGGTCTCCTACGGACCCCCTCGCTCAGGCGCGGGCGTCCGATTCACCCCAGGGACTGCGGTGGGTCCCCGGCTCCCCTGGCTCGCGCCGTACGGGGACTCGGCGATGGCTGTCCGGTGCCGCGGGTGCGGCGTACTGCCTGACGAACAGCCCGCACGACGCTACGGAAGCCCGCTTCCAACCCCAAACGGATCCGGGCTTTTGTAGCGCATCCCACAGGCCAGACAGGCAACCTCCGCCGCAAATCGGGCATCTGGGGAAGGGAGTGGAACAGCGGGGGCCCTGACGGCCTGTCGGTCGTCAGGGCCCCCCACGCGCGTGCGGCCGGCTCGGTCGTCCTCGCCGCTGCGACGGTGCCGTCTACTCGGCCGCCACCACGCTCACTTCGCCGATGCCGAGGGCCTCGACCGGCGCCTTGATCTGGGCGGCGTCACCGACGAGGACGGTGACCAGGCGGTCCACCGGGAAGGCGTTCACGACGGCCGCCGTGGCCTCCACCGTGCCCGTCGCGGCCAGCTGCTGATAGAGCGTCGCCTGGAAGTCGTCGGGCAGGTGCTGCTCGACCTGGTCGGCCAGCGTGGCCGCGACGGCCGCCGCGGTCTCGTACTTCAGCGGCGCCACTCCCACGAGGTTCTGCACCGCCACGTCCCGCTCGGCGTCGGTCAGGCCGTCCGCCGCCAGGGTGCGCAGCACCTTCCACAGGTCCTCCAGCGCGGGACCGGTGTTGGGGGTGTCGACGGAGCCGCTGATGGCGAGCAGCGAGACGCCCGTGCCGTCCGGTGCGGACCGGAGGACCTGCCCGAAGGCGCGCACGCCGTAGGTGTAGCCCTTCTCCTCGCGCAGGACGCGGTCCAGGCGGGAGGTGAGGGTGCCGCCGAGGCAGTAGGTGCCGAGCACCTGGGCGGGCCACACACGGTCGTGCCGGTCCGAGCCGACGCGGCCGATGAGGAGCTGTGTCTGGACGGCGCCGGGCCGGTCCACGATGACCACCCGGCCGGTGTCGTCGGCGGTCACCGGCGGCACGGGCCGCGGCTCGCCCGGCGTGCCGGCCCAGGCGCCCAGGGTGTCGCCGAGCAGCTCGTCCAGGTCGACCCCGGTGAGGTCGCCGACCACGACGGCCGTGGCCGTGGCGGGGCGTACGTACCGGTCGTAGAAGGCGCGTACGGCGGCGGCGTCGATCTTCTCGACGGTCTCCTCGGTGCCCTGGCGCGGACGTGACATGCGCGAGGTCGCCGGGAACAGCTCCTTGGAGAGTTCCTTCGCGGCCCGGCGGGAGGGGTTGGCCAGCTCGTGCGGGATCTCGTCCAGGCGGTTGCGGACCAGCCGCTCGACCTCGCTCTCGGCGAAGGCGGGCGCGCGCAGGGCGTCGGCGAGCAGGCCGAGGCCCTTGGCCAGGCGGGAGGCCGGGACCTCCAGGCTGAGCCGGACGCCGGGGTGGTCGGCGTGCGCGTCGAGCGTGGCGCCCGCGCGCTCCAGCTCGGCGGCGAACTCCTCGGCGGAGTGCTTGTCCGTGCCCTCGGAGAAGGCCCGCGCCATGATCGTGGCGACGCCGTCCAGGCCCGCCGGCTCGGCGTCCAGGGGCGCGTCCAGCAGCACCTCGACGGCGACGACCTGCTGGCCGGGGCGGTGGCAGCGCAGCACGGTCAGGCCGTTGTCGAGCGCAGTGCGCCCGGGCGCCGGGAACGCCCACGGCTTGGCCTCGCCGGGCTGCGGCTGGGGGTGGAAGTCCATGGTGGCGAGCTCGGTCACTTGGCCGTCTCCTCGTTCTCGTTACCGGCCTCTACGGTCGCTTCCTGCTCGGGGTCCTCGGGGACGTCGGCGTCGGGGGCCTCCTCCGGGGACTTCGGTTCGTAGACCAGGACCGCACGGTTGTCGGGGCGCAGACGGGCCTTGGCGACCTCCTGGACCTCCTCGGGGGTCACCTCCAGGACCCGCTGGACGGCGGTGAGGGCCAGCTGCGGGTCGCCGAACAGGACGGCGTACCGGCACAGTTCGTCGGCGCGGCCGGCGACCGTGCCGAGCCGGTCCAGCCACTCGCGCTCCAACTGGGCCTGGGCGCGCTCCATCTCCTCGGGCGTGGGGCCCTCCGCGGCGAACCGGGCCAGCTCCTCGTCGATGGCGGCCTCGATGACCGGCACCTCGACGTCACCGGACGTCTTCACGTCCAGCCAGCCCATGGAGGGCGCGCCGGCCAGCCGCAGCAGGCCGAAGCCGGCCGCGACGGCCGTACGGTCGCGGCGCACCAGCCGGTTGTACAGGCGGGAGGACTCGCCGCCGCCGAGGACCGTCAGGGCGAGGTCGGCCGCGTCGCACGCGCGCGTGCCGTCGTGCGGCAGCCGGTAGGCGGCCATCAGGGCACGCGCGGGGACCTCCTCGACGAGGACCTCGCGCTTCTGCTCGCCGATGACCTCCGGCAGGGAGCCGTCGCGGGGCGCGGGCTTGCCGTCGTGGGACGAGATGGACCCGAAGTACCGCTCGATCCAGGCCAGGGTCTGCTGGGGGTCGATGTCGCCGACCACGGAGAGCACCGCGTTGTTCGGCGCGTAGTAGGTGCGGAAGAACTGGCGGGCGTCCTCCAGGGTGGCCGCGTCCAGGTCCGCCATCGAGCCGATCGGCGTGTGGTGGTAGGGGTGGCCCTGCGGGTACGACAGGGCGGTCAGCTTCTCGAAGGCCGTGCCGTAGGGGACGTTGTCGTAGCGCTGGCGGCGTTCGTTCTTGACGACGTCCCGCTGGTTCTCCATGGACTCGTCGTCCAGGGCGGCCAGCAGCGAGCCCATGCGGTCGGCCTCCAGCCAGAGGGCGAGCTCCAGCTGGTGCGCGGGCATGGTCTCGAAGTAGTTGGTGCGCTCGAAGCTGGTGGTGCCGTTGAGCGAGCCGCCGGCGCCCTGCACCAGCTCGAAGTGACCGTTGCCCTTGACCTGCGCCGAGCCCTGGAACATCAAGTGCTCGAAAAGGTGAGCCAGACCGGTACGCCCCTTGACTTCGTGGCGGGAGCCGACGTCGTACCAGAGGCAGACCGCCGCCACCGGGGTCAGGTGGTCCTCGGAAAGCACCACGCGCAGACCGTTGGCCAGGCGGTGCTCGGTCGCTGTCAGGCCCCCGGAGCCTGCCTCGGCTGTGGTCGTGTGACCCATGGGCATGTACATCCCTTCGCGAGCGGATGCGGTTGTGAAAACCGCGGTTTTCCTGCCGTTCCTGCCACTGTATGCAAAGCGTGCGGGGCCCCGGCGAAGTTCCCGCGGGACGTACGCCCACAGCGGATCGCGTAGCCTGCGTCGGACCCGGCCCAGCCGGTCCGGGGAGCCGCCTGAACCCGGGTCGTGGCACGGCTTGTCAGTGCCTCGGTCCACAATGGTCGGCGTCAGATCCGTCCAACGCTTCACGCAAGGAGCCAGGCAGCGATGGCCCGCCGCAGCACGAAGACCCCGCCGCCCGACGATTCGTACGAGGAGAAGATCCTCGACATCGACGTCGTGGACGAGATGCGTGGCTCCTACCTCGAGTACGCGTACTCGGTCATCTACTCGCGCGCCCTGCCGGACGCCCGCGACGGCCTCAAGCCGGTGCACCGCCGGATCGTGTACCAGATGAACGAGATGGGCCTGCGCCCCGACCGCGGCTATGTGAAGTGCGCGCGCGTCGTCGGCGAGGTCATGGGCAAGCTGCACCCGCACGGCGACGCGTCGATCTACGACGCCCTGGTGCGTATGGCCCAGCCCTTCTCCATGCGCGTGCCGCTCGTCGACGGCCACGGCAACTTCGGCTCGCTGGGCAACGACGACCCGCCGGCCGCCATGCGGTACACCGAGTGCCGCCAGGCCGAGGCGACGAGCCTGATGACCGAGTCGATCGACGAGGACACGGTCGACTTCGCGCCCAACTACGACGGCCAGGAGCGCGAGCCGGTGGCGCTGCCCGCCGCGTTCCCGAACCTGCTGGTCAACGGCTCCTCCGGCATCGCGGTCGGCATGGCGACGAACATGCCGCCGCACAACCTCGCCGAGGTCATCGCGGCCGCCCGCCACCTGATCCGGTACCCGAACGCGGACCTGGACGCGCTGATGAGGCACGTCCCGGGCCCGGACCTGCCCACCGGCGGCCGCATCGTCGGTCTGGACGGCATCCGGGACGCGTACGCGACGGGCCGTGGCACCTTCAAGATCCGTGCCACGGTCTCGATCGAGACGGTGACGGCCCGCCGCAAGGGCCTGGTGATCACCGAACTGCCCTTCACGGTCGGTCCCGAGAAGGTCATCGCGAAGATCAAGGACCTGGTCAACGCGAAGAAGGTCCAGGGCATCGCCGACGTCAAGGACCTCACCGACCGCGAGCACGGCCTGCGCCTGGTCATCGAGATCAAGAACGGCTTCGTGCCGGAGGCGATCCTGGAGCAGCTGTACAAGCTGACGCCGATGGAGGAGTCCTTCGGCATCAACAACGTCGCCCTGGTCGACGGCCAGCCGCTCACGCTCGGCCTGAAGGAGCTGCTGGAGGTCTACCTCGACCACCGCTTCGACGTGGTCCGGCGGCGCAGCGAGTTCCGCCGCGGCAAGAGGCGGGACCGGCTGCACCTGGTCGACGGTCTGCTGACCGCGCTGGTCGACATCGACGAGGTCATCCGGCTGATCCGGTCCAGCGAGAACTCCGCGCAGGCCAAGGAGCGCCTGATGGAGCGGTTCTCGCTGAGCGACGTGCAGACGCAGTACATCCTCGACACGCCGCTGCGCCGGCTCACCAAGTACGACCGCATCGAGCTGGAGGCGGAGAAGGACAGGCTCACCGCGGAGATCGCGGAGCTGACCCGGATCCTTGACTCCGACGCGGAGCTGCGCAAGCTGGTCTCCAACGAACTGGCCGCCGTGTCCAAGAAGTTCGGCACCGACCGGCGCACGGTCCTGCTGGAGTCCGCCGGTGCCCCGGTGGCCGCCGTGCCGCTGCAGGTGGCCGACGACCCGTGCCGGGTGCTGCTGTCCTCGACGGGTCTGCTGGCGCGTACGGCGAGCGCCGAGCCGTTCGCGGAGCAGGCGGGCGCCCGGCGCGTCAAGCACGACGTGATCGTCTCGGCTGTCGCGGCGACCCAGCGCGGCGAGATCGGCGCGGTGACCTCGGCGGGCCGGCTGCTGCGGATCAACGTGGTCGACCTGCCCCAGCTGCCGGAGACGGCGGCGGCCCCGAACCTCTCCGGAGGCGCGCCGCTGGCGGAGTTCGTCTCCCTGGAGGACGACGAGACGGTGGTCTGCCTGACCACGCTCGACGAGTCGTCGCCGGGCCTCGCGCTCGGCACCGAGCAGGGTGTCGTCAAGCGAGTGGTGGCCGACTACCCGGCCAACAAGGACGAGTTGGAGGTCATCACGCTCAAGGAGGGCGACCGGATCGTCGGCGCGGTGGAGCTGCGCACCGGTGAGGAGGACCTGGTCTTCATCACCGACGACGCGCAGCTGCTGCGCTTCCAGGCGTCCATCGTGCGCCCGCAGGGCCGCCCGGCGGGCGGTATGGCGGGCATCAAGCTCGCCGAGGGCGCGAAGGTCATCTCCTTCACGGCGGTCGACCCGGCTGCCGACGCGGTGGTGTTCACGGTGGCGGGCTCGCGTGGCACGCTGGACGACTCGGTGCAGACGACGGCCAAGGTGACGCCGTTCGACCAGTACCCGCGCAAGGGCCGGGCCACGGGTGGCGTGCGCTGCCAGCGGTTCCTGAAGGGCGAGGACTGCCTGTCGCTGGCCTGGGCGGGCCCGGTTCCCGCGCGCGCGGCGCAGAAGACCGGCGCCCCTGTCGAGCTGCCGGAACTGGACCCGCGGCGGGACGGCTCGGGTACGTCGCTGCCGAAGACCGTGTCGGTGGTCGCGGGGCCGGTGCTGTAGGGCCGTGGCTCCAGGCCTCGGCCGGTGTTCCAAGCCTCGGCCGGTGTCCTAAGCCTGGTACGACATTGCGTCGGGCTCCTCCTCGGAACCCTGGACGTACCGCAGGACGCCCCACATGCCGTGTTCGTCGGCGTGTGGGGCGTCGTTCTCGCACCCCTTGAGCTCCTTGCCGAGGGCCTCGGTGCCGATACCGGAGCCGATCAGCACGAGCTGGCTCAGGCGGGCGTCGGCGGCCGCCCAGGGCTCGGGGTAGAAGCGCAGGAAGCGGCCGACGGCGTGCACGGCGTACCGGTTGTGCGGGTCGTACGGCCCGAAGTCGACGTACCCCTTGATCCGGTACAGGCCCTCGGGCCGGCTGTCGAGGAACCGCATGAGCCGGCGCGGTTCCAGGGGCGTCTTGGAGGTGAAGGAGAGGCTGTCGTAGCCGGTGTGCAGATGACCGGCGTGCTCGTCGTCCCCGCGGTGCTCGTGCAGGTCGTCGAAGGACAGCTGCCCGATCCGCTCCTCGCCCGGCCTGCAGTCGAAGAGGAACTCCGGATCGAGGCGGCCGTAGGTGGCGGGGACCACGGCGGCACCGTCCACGAGGGACCGCACCAGAGCGAGCAGCCGGTCACCGTCCGCGGCCCGGTCGAGCTTGTTGACCACCACCAGGTCGGCGAGGGCCAGATGCCGGTCGATCTCGGGGTGCCTGGCCCGGGTGTCGTCGAACTCGGCGGCGTCCACGACCTCGACGAGGCCGCCGTAGACGACCCTCGGGTGCTCGCTGGCCAGCACCATCCGGACGAGTTCCTGAGGTTCGGCGAGCCCGCTGGCCTCGATGACGATCACGTCGATGCCGGCGCCCGGGTCGGCGAGCCGGTCCAGGTAGACGTCGAGTTCGCTCGCGTCGACGGCACAGCAGAGGCAACCGTTGCCCAGCGAGACGGTCGAGTCGCCGAGGGCGCCCGCGACGGCCATCGCGTCGATCTCGATGGCCCCGAAGTCGTTGACGATCGCCCCGATCCGGCTGCCGCCGCTGCGGTGCAGGAGGTGGTTGAGGAGTGTGGTCTTGCCGGAGCCCAGGAATCCGGCGAGCACGACGACCGGGATCTGCGGACCGCTGCTGTTCCCCAACGGGTGACCTCTCTGCTGTGGACGGGGCCCCTCAGGACCGGCTGCCGGACCAGCATAGGAGGGCGCTGCCGCCCGCCCTCCCCCGACGGTGAGCCGTAGGCCGACGAGCGGCCGGGGCGGGGATGGGCGGACTGTCGCACGGCAGCGGCAGACGGGCGGCCGGGGGCGGTCAGCCGACGCCAGGGGGCAACTGGCGAACAGCCAGGCGCGGGGAAGCCGTCACCCGCGGACCCGGCGAGCAGCCCCAGAGCGGTCAGCCGACGCCGACAGGGAGCCAGCCGGCAGCCAGGGGCGGCGAGCCGTCGGCCCGCATCTGCCGACGGGCGGCACGGGGCGGTCAGCCGTCGCCTCGCAGCGGCAGGCGAGCAGCCCGGGGGCGGTCAGCCGACGCCCCGCAGCGGCAGGCGAGTGGCCCGGGGCGGGGAGCTGTCGGGTCGTACACCCGGCGGGCAGCTCAAGGAGGTCAGCCAGCGCCGGCAGGCAGCCGGCCGGCGGCCAGGGGCAGCGAGCCGTCGGCCCACAGCGCCCGGCGGGCGGCCCCGGGCGGGCAGCCGACGCCGGCGGGCAGCCGGCAAGCAGCCCCGGGCGAGCAGTCGGCGTCTGGGGACGCTCAGCGTGCGGCCGGGACCGCGACCGGCGGCTGTGGTCCCACGTAGCGCGCCACCGGCCGGATGATCTTCGAGTCGGCCGCCTGTTCCAGGATGTTGGCGCTCCAGCCCACCACGCGTCCCGCGGCGAAGGTGGGTGTGAACATCTCGCGGGGCAGGCCGCAGAGCTCCATGACCACGCCGGCGTAGAACTCGACGTTGGTGTGCAGCTCGCGGCCGGGCTTCAGTTCGGCGAGGATCGCCTCGACCCGGCGCTCGACCTCCACGGCGAACTCGACGCGCGGACCGCCGAAGCCGAGCGCGATCTCCCGCAGCATCCGTGAACGCGGGTCCTCCGTGCGGTAGACGGCGTGCCCGAAGCCCATGATCCGGTCCCCGGCGAGCACCCGCTCCCGGATCCAGGGGTCGATCCGGTCCGGGGTGCCGATGGCGTCCAGCGTGTCCAGGGCCCGGCTGGGCGCACCTCCGTGCAGCGGCCCGGACAGGGCGCCCACGGCTCCGGTCAGACAGGCCACCACATCGGCGCCGGTGGAGGCGATGACACGGGCCGTGAACGTTGACGCATTGAATCCATGATCAATGGTTGAGATCAAGTATTGCTCGACGGCACGCGCCCGCTGCGGCTCGGGCTCCGCCCCGTTCAGCATGTACAGGTAGTTGGCCGCGTATGGGAGGTCATCGCGCGGCTCGACCGGATCGAGGCCCTGTCCGAGCCGGTAGAGCGCGGTGAGCAGCGTGGGGACGGCCGCACAGACCGCCACGGTGTCGGCGCGGCGCCGGTCCGCGTCGATGTCGTACACCGGTCGCAGCGCCCGCGCCGCACCCAGCAGTGACAAGGCCGTGCGCAGCCCGGCCAGCGGACCCGGGACGCGGCTCGCGGCGGCGATCGCGGGCAGTGCCGCCCGGACCTCCTCGGGCAGCCGCCGCAGCGCCACGGTCTGGGCGGTGAAGGCCGCACGGCGCTCCCCGTCCGGGAGCGAACCGTGCACCAGGAGATGCCAGACGTCCTCGAAGGTGCGGGTCCGCGCGAGTTCGACGGCCGAGTACTGCCGGTAGTGGTAGAAGCCCTCCCGCCCGCGGACGTCGCCGATCTCGGTCTCGGTGACGACGACGCCGGCGAGACCGCGGGGTGCGTCGACGAGTGGGATTGCGGTCCTGTTGATGACCATGGTTCTCCTCCCTGGACTTGATCCGACTGTCCATGCTTGACTAATGGCGTGTCAATATTGATTAAATCAATACATGGCGATCAAGGTATATAGAGGCGGCTACGGTGACCTCCATGCGCGATCCCGAACCCGCTCCCCCCGGCCGTCCCGGGCGAAGACTGACCACCAAGGAGACCGCCGAACTGCTCGGCGTCAAGCCCGAAACCGTGTACGCGTACGTGAGCCGCGGCCTGCTCAGCAGCAGACGCGAGCCCGGCGGCCGCGCCAGCACCTTCGAGGTGAGGGAGGTCGAGGCCCTCGCCCGGCGCCACCGGCGCGAGGCCGCCGCGAGCCCGGGCTCCGGCGGGGACCTGTCCGTCCGGACCCACATCACGCTGATCGAGCGGGACCGGTACTTCTTCCGGGGCGTGGACGCCGTGGAGCTGGCCCTCCAGCACTCCTACGAGGAGGTCGCGGAATGGCTGTGGACGGGCCGGCTGACCCCGGGCGTCACCTTCGCCGCGCCCGGCCCCACCGTCGAGGTCGCCCGCCGCGCGGTGAACGCCCTGAGCGAGCACGCCTCCCCCACCGACCGGCTGCGCGTGGCGGCGATCGCCGCGGCGGCCGAGGACCCGCTGCGCTTCGACCTGTCGGAGGAGGCCGTGCTGAACACCGCGCGGATCCTCATCCCGACGCTCGTCGCCGCGCTGCCGCCGGCCCGGCACGCCCACAAGGACGACGGTCCGCTCGCCCACCGGCTGTGGGGCAGGCTGACCGGCCGCCCCGCCGACGAGGCGTCGCTGCGGGTCCTGGACACCGCGCTCGCCCTGCTCGCCGACCACGACCTGGCCGCCTCCACCCTCGCGGTCCGGGTCGCCGCCTCGGCCCGCGCACACGCCTACGCGGCCGTCTCGTCCGGGTTCGGCGTCCTGGAGGGCCCGCTGCACGGCGCCGCCAGCGGCATGGCCCACCGCATGCTGCTCGACGTGCTCGACCAAGGGACCGCGGTCCCGGTGATCGCCGACGAACTGCGCGCCGGCCGCCGCGTCCCCGGTCTCGGCCACCGGCTGTACACCGGGGAGGACCCCCGCGCGCGTGTCCTGTTCGACCTCCTGGAGGAGGTGCCGCGCGCGGAGTCCGCGCTGCTCGCCGCCCGCGACATCGTCGCCACGACCGCCCGGCACACCCCGCTGCACGCCAACGTCGACCTGGCCCTGGCGGTGTTCACCGCGTCCAGCGGCATGTCCGCCTCGGCGGGCGAGACGATCTTCGCCGTCGCACGGACGGCGGGCTGGATCGCACACGCCCTGGAGGAGTACGGCGAGCGCCCCCTGCGTATGCGCCCGGTCGGCCACTACGTCGGCCCGCGGCCTCCCCAACCCCTCCCGGGGTAGGCCGCGGCCGAAGGCCCCGCTCCGGCGCAACCGCCCCGAAGCAGGACGCAACGGTGGCCGGAAGTCACCCCAGGGAGGGTCAGGTTAGGCTCACCTCTGTGAGTAGGTGTGCGACCGCGTCCCGGAGCCTCGACGAGCCCGTTTCCGGTACGGCGGCCACGGCGACGACGTGGCTGCTGCTGGAACAGCCCGGCCCGTGGGGCGCCAAGGCCCTCACTTCGAGCCACCTGGACCCCGCCCTGGGCCGGGCCCTGGAGTCGGCCGCCGAGGGAACCGGCGTACGCGTCGCGCTCATCCGCCGCCCCGGGCGCCACGCCGACCCCGGCAGGGCCGCCGTACGGCAGCTGTACGTCGCCCACACCGTGCCGGGCCGCGTGTGGCTGCACAGCGCCACGACCCGGGATCCGCGCCGGCTGCTCGGCCTCGACTTCGCCGCGCTCGGAGCGGGCGACCCCCGCTCCTTCGGCACCGCGCTCGGCGGGCGGCCGCACCGCGGCGACCCGCTCGCGCTCGTGTGCACCAACGGCAAGCGCGACCGCTGCTGCGCCCTCCTGGGCCGCCCGCTGGCCACCGAACTGGCCGCTTCGGGAGTGCGCGGCATCTGGGAGGTCACCCATCTGGGTGGACATCGCTTCTCGCCGACGGTGCTCGTGCTGCCGTACGGCTACGCGTACGGCCGCGCCGAGGCGCACACCATCAAAGAGGCGTTGCACGGTGTCCGGGAAGGGCGCGTGGTGGTCGAGGGATGCCGCGGGTGCTCGGCCTGGGAGCGGCCCGGTCAGGCGGCCGAGCTGGCCGTCCGGTCGGCCGCGGGCGAGTACCGGGCGGGGGTGCTGGGCGTCGTACGGACCGACGGCGGGGCGCCACGCTGGGACGTCACCGTCGGGCACACCGACGGGCGGCGCTGGCGGGTGACCGTGGCGCAGCGCGCGTCGCTGCCGCCGCGACCGGAGAGCTGTGCCGCGTCGGTCCTGGGAACGCCCGCGCGGATGGACGTGGTGGACGTGCGCGAGCTGCGGCCGACGGCTCTGGCGAGCTGACCGCACCCGCCGCAACGACTCCTTCAAGAATTGGTCAAGAGATCCACGCCACACCTCCTGGGGACCGGCCCGCGCGTCCACGTACCGTCGTGGGTATGAGCCCCACTGCCCCCGCACGCCGTCTGCGCCTCGGTCTGCCACGGCGGGTGTTCTCGCAGGTGCTGCTGATGCAGGTGGCGATCGCCGCGGGGGTGGCGGTGCTCGCGACCGGGCTCTTCCTGGCACCGCTGAGCAAACAGCTGGACCAGGAGGCGGAGCGCCGGGCGCTGGCGATCGCGCAGACCACGGCACAGGACCCGCAGATCGCCGAGGGGGTCCTGACGACCCCGCCGACCAGTGACGGCCCGGTGCAGAGGGAGGCCGAGCGGATCCGCAGGGCCACGCACGCCGAGTACATCGTGGTGCTCGACCGGAACTGGGTGCGCTGGTCGCATCCCACCACCTCGCAGATCGGCAAGGAGGTCTCCACGAGCCCCAAGGACGCCCTGGGCGGCAAGGAGGTCATGGAGATCGACAAGGGCACCCTGGGCCGCTCCGCGCGCGGCAAGGTGCCGCTGTACGACGCCGGCCACCGCATCATCGGGGCCGTCTCGGTCGGTATCGCCTACGACAGTGTGCGGGCGCGGCTGATCGGCGCGATCCCGGGGCTGTTCGCGTACGCCGGCGGGGCGCTCGCGGTGGGTGCGCTGGCCGCCTGGCTGATCTCCCGCCGGGTCCAGCGGCAGACCCGGGATCTTGCCTTCTCCGACATCTCGGCGCTGCTCGCGGAGCGCGAGGCGATGCTGCACGGCATCCGCGAGGGCGTGGTCGCCCTGGACCGCGGCGGTCGTGTCCGTCTGTTCAACGACGAGGCGCGGCGGCTGCTGGGCATCGGCGACGAGGCCGTCGGGCAGACCCCTGACGAGGCGCTCGGCGCGGGCCGTACGACGGACGTCCTGGCCGGCCGGGTGAAGGGCACGGATCTGCTCACGGTGCGCGGGCAGCGCGTGCTGGTCGCCAACCGCATGCCCACCGACGACGGCGGCGCCGTGGCCACCCTGCGCGATCGCACCGAACTGGAACAGCTGGGCCGCGAACTGGACTCCACGCGCGGGCTGATCGACGCCCTGCGCGCCCAGGACCACGAGCACGCCAACCGCATGCACACCCTGCTCGGGCTGCTGGAGCTGGAGATGTACGACGACGCCGCGGAGTTCGTCGGCGAGGTGGTCGGCGACCACCGGGCCACCGCCGAGCAGGTCACCGAGAAGATCCACGATCCCCTGCTGGCCGCGCTGCTGGTCGGCAAGGCGACCGTGGCGGCCGAGCGCGGTGTCGCCCTGTGGGTGTCGGAGGGCACCCGGCTGCCGGACCGGCTGATCGATCCGCGGGGCCTGGTCACGGTGATGGGCAACCTGGTGGACAACGCCCTCGACGCGGTCGCCGGCACGCCGCACGCGCGCGTGGAGGTCGAGTTGCGCGCCGAGGGCCGTGCGGTCGTGCTCCGGGTGCGTGACACGGGCCCCGGAATCCCGGCCGGCCAACGGGAGTTGATCTTCACCGAGGGCTGGTCCACCAAGAAACCTCCCGCCCACGGCAATCGGGGCATCGGACTCTCACTGGTGCGCCGGCTCGCCGAACGGCAGGGCGGGAGCGCGACGGTGGACGCGGCGGACGGGGGCGGCGCCGAGTTCACCGTGGTCCTTCCGGAGGCCCTGAGGGAGCCGGAGCTGGAGCCCGCGGTACGAGGGGAATCCGTCGAGCCCACCGCCGTCGCCGAGGAGGAGGCGTGATGATCGAGGTCCTGGTCGTGGACGACGACACCCGCGTCGCCCGGGTGAACGCCGCGTACGTGGCGAAGGTGCCGGGATTCCACGTCGCCGGCGAGGCGCACAGCGCGGCCGAGGCGCTGCGCCAGGTCGAGACGCTGCCGCGGCTGGATCTGGTCCTCATGGACCACTACCTGCCCGACGACACCGGGCTCGCGGTCGTACGGGAGATGCGCCGGCGCGGCCACCAGACCGACGTGATCATGGTGACGGCCGCTCGGGACGTGTCGACCGTCCAGGCCGCGATGCGCCAGGGGGCGCTGCAGTACCTGGTGAAACCGTTCGCGTTCGCCGGTCTGCGCGCCAAGCTGGAGGCGTACGCGCAGCTGCGGCGCACCCTGGACGGCGGCGGCGAGGCCGAACAGGCGCAGGTGGACCGCATCTTCGGCGCCCTGTCCGCGCCGTCGGAGCCCGAGCTGCCCAAGGGACACTCCCCCACGACGGCCGGGCTGGTGCGCCAGGCGCTGATGAACGCCGGAGGGCCGCTGTCCGCGCAGGAGATCGCCGAGCGGACGGGGGTGAGCCGACAGACGGCCCAGCGGTATCTGAAGCTGCTGGAACGCACCGGCCGGGCACGGCTGACCCTCAAGTACGGCGACGCGGGCCGCCCGGAACACCGTTACGTGTGGGCGACCCGCGGCTGAGCGGACCTGTCTACTTGGCAGCGTTGACGAACTCGGTCGTGTACGTCCTGCTCAAATCGATCTTGGCGTTCTTGATGGTGGGGTTGAACGACTTGAGGACCTTCTCAACGGTCTCCGGGCCGCCCTGGGGCATCACGCCGTCGTCGGTGAACATCGGCAGGGTGCTCTTGATGGCCTGGGTGTAGAGCGCCTTGTTGCCCTGGGAGTAGTCGGCGGGCATCTTCGCGGCGATCTCGTCGGCGCTGTGGGTGGACATCCACTTGAGCGTCTTGACGAATGCATCGGCCAACTTCTGGACGGTGTCCTTGTGCCCGTTTACCCAGTCCGTCTGCATGTACAGACTTGACGAGGGGTACGGCCCGCCCAGCGCCTTCTGCGAGCCCTCGGGGGTGCGCATGTCGAGGAGGACCTTGCCCGCCTTCTTGTCGAGGATCGCCGCGACGGTGGGATCGGTGGTCATACCGGCGTCGATCGAGCCCTGCTGCAGCGCGGAGATGAAGGTCGGGCCCGCGCCGACGGCGACCGGGGTGAAATCGCTGATCTTCAGACCGTTCTTGACCGCCAGGTACTTGGTGAGGAAGTCGGTCGAGGAACCGAGGCCGGTGATACCGAGCTTCCTGCCCTTGAAGTCCTTCGGTGAGGTGATGTCCTTCGCCTGCTTGGCGGAGACGACCTCGACCTCGCCGGGCGCGTGCGAGAACTGCACGACGGACTCCACCGACTTCCCCTTCGCCTGCAGGTCGAGCGTGTGGTCGTAGAAGCCGACGGCGCCCTGGACCTGGCCGGAGACGAGCGCTGTCTCGGCCTGGACACCGGCGGGCTCACTGAGGAGTTCCACGTCGAGGCCCTCGGAGTCGAAGTAGCCGAGCCGCTGGGTCAGCAACGCGGGCAGATAGATGACCTTGTCCAGGCCACCGACCATGATCTTGACCTTCGTGCCCTTCCCGTCGCCCTTGCTGCCGGCACCGGCCGAAGTGCCGCTCGCCGCGTCATTGGCGCAGGCGGTGAGCGAGGAGAGGGCCAGCAGGCCGGAGGCGGCGAGCGAAACGTATCTGGCGGTCTTGCGCATGGCGGTTCACGTCCTTGTGCGAGGGCGGTACGGGGAGGTGGGGACTTGGAGCGTGAGGGCTTTGGAGCGTGGGTCCTCGGGGCGGCGCCCGGTGGGCCGGGCTCAGCCGGAGTGCGCCGGCTTCCACCGGAAGATGCGGCGCTCGGCGAAGGTCAGCAGACCCTCGGCTGCGAGGGCGACGACGGCGAGGATGACCATCGCGGCGTAGACGCCCGCGGCGTTGAAGTTGCCCTGGGACGCGGCGACGAGCAGGCCGATGCCCTTGGTGGCGCCGATGTACTCGCCGACGATGGCGCCGATGAGGGCGAAGCCGAAGCTGACATGAAGGCTGGTGAAGATCCAGGAGGTCGCCGACGGGATGACCACCTGAAGCGTCACCCTGCGATTGCTCGCGCCGAGGATCCGGGCGTTGGCGACCAGGTTGCCGTCGACTTCGCGGGCGCCCTGGAAGGCGTTGAAGAACACCGGGAAGAACACCAGCACCACGGCCGATGCGACCTTCGAGGCGGGGCCCAGGCCGAACCAGATCAGGAAGATCGGGGCCAGCACGATCCTGGGGATGGAGTTGAGCACCTTGACGTACGGACCGAGGACGTCGGCGAGGAAGGCGATCCGCCCCAGAGCGATACCGAAGAGCACGCCGGCGACGACACCGATGACCCAGCCGAGCAGCGCTTCCTGCAGCGTGGCCCAGATCTGCTCGCCCAGCGAGCCCTGCGCCGTTCCGTGCATCACCCAGGTGGAGATCTGGTCCCAGATCTGGGACGGCATCGAGAAGTTGAACGGATCGATGATCTTGGCTCGGGACAGCCCTTCCCACAGGCCGAGCACGGCCACCAGGAGGAGCACCCGCGCGGCGTTGACCACCAGCTTGCGTCTGCGGGCGGCCTGGGCGCGCGACCGGGCGCGGTCGGGGGCCTTGGCCGTGGTGGCGACCGGCGTGGTGATGACCTCAGGCGACATGAGCGGCACCTCTTTCGCGGGTGATGCGGACCTCTTCGCCCAGGGACTCCCAGATCTCGCGGTAGATCTCGATGAACTGCGGCTGCAGGCGCACCTCCTCGACCTTGCGCGGCCGGGGCAGGTCGATGTCGAAGACCTGCTTCACGGTCGCGGGTCCGGCGGTCATCACGACGACCTTGTCGGCGAGCGCGATGGACTCCTCCAGGTCGTGGGTGACGAAGACGACGGAGGCGCCCGTGCCTTCCCACAGCTCCAGCAGTTCGTCCGACATCAGTGCCCGGGTCTGCACGTCCAGAGCCGAGAACGGCTCGTCCATCAGCAGGATCTCGGGGTCGTTGACGAACGTGGCGGCGAGGGCGACGCGCTTGCGCTGACCGCCGGACAGCTGGTGCGGGTAGCGGTCCTCGAAGGCGGCGAGTCCGACGCGGGCCAGCCACTCCCGCGCCTTCTCCTTGGCCTCGGCCTTCGGTACGCCCCGGAAACGGGGGCCGGCCATGACGTTGGACAGGACCGTGCGCCAGGGGAACGTGGCGTCCTGCTGGAAGACGAAGCCGACCTTGTCGCCGACGCCGTCGACCGGCTCGCCGGCCACCAGCACCTCGCCCTCGGTGGGCTCCTCCAAGCCGCTGACCAGCGTCAGCGTGGTGGACTTGCCACAGCCGGTCGGTCCTACGACAGCCACGAACTCGCCGCGTTCGACGGTGAGGTCCAGACCGCGCACGGCCGTGTGCAGTCCCCCTGACGGGGTCCTGAAGGTCTTGCTCGCGCCCCGCAGCTCGATGGCGGGACTGGTGTGTGCGCTCATGGCCCGGGACGGTAGGTGTGTCCCCGGCCACAGCAGGAGTCTTGTGAGCACAAGCTGTTCTTTTGCTCGCAAGAACCTGTTGTGCTCATTTTGCTCGCGCTACAACTGCGGAGCACGAAACACGGGCTTAACGCTCGCCGGCCTGAGGAGAGGCCTGATGATTGACGTCCTGGTCGTGGACGACGACTTCCGCGTCGCTGAGATAAACGCCAAGTACGTGGGAAAGGTTCCCGGCTTCCGGGTGGCCGCCCGCGCGCACAGCGCCGCCCAGGCCCTGACCGCCGTCGAACGCGGCGGCATCGACCTGGTCCTGCTCGACCACTACCTGCCGGACGGGACCGGCCTCGACCTCGTCCACCGCATGCGGGAGCAGGGCCACGGAACGGACGTCATCATGATCACCGCGGCCAGTGATGTGACGACCGTCCAGCACGCCATGCGCCTGGGCGCCCTGCACTACCTGGTCAAACCCTTCACCTTCGCCGCCCTGCGCGCCCGCCTCGACTCCTATGCCGCCCTGCGCCGCACGGTGGACCGCGTCGGCGGCCGGGGCCTGAGCGGACAGGAGCAGGTCGACCGGATCTTCGGGGCGCTGCGCACGGCTGCGGCACCGTCCGCGCCCGGCCTGCCGAGTGGTCACTCGGAGCCCACGACCGATCTGATCTGCGGCGTCCTGCACCGCTCGGACCAGCCGCTGTCGGCCCACGAGGTGGCTGCCAGGACCGGCCTGAGCCGCTCCACGGCCCAGCGCTACCTCCGCCACCTGGAACAGGCCGGCCGTCTGCGGCTCTCTCTGAAGTACGGCGACACCGGGCGGCCCGAGCACCGGTACGCCTGGGTGGCGCCATAGGCCGGCCCCCGTACGGCCGTCCTGCCCCGGCCGGCTGTGCGGCTGTCCCCGGCTAGGCGGCCCCGGCGCCGGTCAGCGACCGTACCTCCGTCTCGGCGTACTTGGCCTCGTCCGCGACCTCGTCCGAGGTGACCGTGCCGAGCCAGCCGGCGAGGAAGCCGAGCGGGATGGAGACGATGCCCGGGTTCTGCAGCGGGAAGTACTGGAAATCGACGTCCGGGAACAGTGAGGCCGGGCTGCCGGACACCACCGGGGAGAGCAGCACCAGGCCCAGCGCCGGGATCAGCCCGCCGTACACGGCCCACACCGCACCGCGCGTGGTGAAGCCACGCCAGAACAGCGAATACAGCAGCACCGGAAGGTTCGCCGACGCGGCGACGGCGAAGGCGAGACCGACCAGGAAGGCGACGTTGAGGTCACGGGCCAGCAGACCGAGGGCGATCGCCACGGCGCCGATACCGACCGCCGCCCACCGCGCCACCGCCACCTCGCTGCGCGCCCTGCCCCGTCTCCTGCCGCGCGAGCGCCGCAGAGACGCGTACAGGTCGTGCGCCACCGAGGCCGACGAGGCGAGGGTGATGCCGGCGACCACGGCGAGGATCGTGGCGAACGCGACGGCGGCGACCACCGCGAAGAGAACCGTTCCGCCGGTGGAAGCCGCGCCACCGCCCAGTTCGAGCGCCAGCAGCGGCACCGCGGTGTTACCGGCCGCGTTCGAACCGCGCACGGCCCCCGTCCCCACCACGGCGGCCGCCCCGAAGCCGAGCACGATCGTCATCAGGTAGAAGCCGCCGATCAGCCCGATGGACCACACCGCGGAACGGCGGGCGGCCCGTGCGGTGGGCACGGTGTAGAAGCGGGACAGGATGTGCGGCAGTCCCGCCGTGCCCAGGACCAGGGCGAGTCCCAGGCTGATGAAGTCGAGGCGCGCGGTCCAGCTGCCGCCGTACCTGAGACCCGGCGCCAGGAACGCCCTTCCATGACCGCTGCGCTCCGCGGCCGTCAGCAGCAACCGGTCGACGTCGCCGTGGAAGCGCAGCAGGAGGAGCGCGGTCAGCGCGACCGTGCCGCTCAGCAGCAGGACCGCCTTCACGATCTGGATCCAGGTGGTGGCCCGCATCCCTCCCAGCGACACATAGACCACCATGAGCGCGCCGACCCCGATGACCGCCCAGGCCTGGGCCGCGCCGCTCGTCCGCCCCAGCAGCAGCGCCACCAGGCTGCCCGCGCCGACCATTTGCGCCACCAGATACAGAACGGACACCGTCACGGAGGAGGTTCCCGCGGCGATCCGTACCGGCCGCTCGCTCATCCGCGCGGCCACCACGTCGGCCAGGGTGAACCGCCCGCAGTTGCGGACCAGTTCCGCCACCAGGAACAGCACGACCAGCCAGGCCACCAGGAAGCCCACGACATACAGCATCCCGTCGTACCCGTACAACGCGATCAGCCCGGTGACCCCGAGAAACGAAGCGGCCGACATGTAGTCACCGGCGATGGCAAAACCATTCTCCATGGGAGAGAACAACCGTCCTCCCGCGTAGAACTCCTCCGCCGAACCCTGCCGGTGACGGCTCACCCAGGTCGTGATCCCGAGGGTGACGGCCACGAAGCCGCTGAACAGCAGCAGCGCCAGCGCCTGGTGGTGACCGGTCACGAGGCGCCTCCCCGTCCGCGGGTCAGTTCCTGGGTGTCCCAGCGCAGCTCCAGCGCTGCCCGGTCCCGGCGCAGCCGCGCATGCCGGGCGTAGGCCCAGGCGAACAGGAACGTGGTGAGGAACTGTCCGAGCCCGGCCAGCATGCCCACGTTGACCGCTCCGGCCACGGACCGGGCCATGAGTCCGGGTGCGGTCGTGGCGGTGACCAGATAACTCATGTACCAGCCGAGGAAGACGGCGACGCCGGGGACGACGAACCGCCGGTACCTGCCGCGCACCTCCTGAAAGGCCGCGCTGCGCTGCACCTCGACGTACACGTCCCGGGCGCTCGGGCCTGCTCCGCCCCACTCCCCGCGAGCGGGCGGCACGGCGGCCGCCGGCACACCGGTGCCGTCCAGCTCGCCCCAGCCGGAGGCCAGCGTGTCGTACCAAGGGTCCTCGTGCGTCGCCTCGCGGGAGGGCGGTACCCCACGGTCTTCCTGGTTCTGGGCCGAACTCTCGGGACCGTCCCCGGCTCCCCGGGGACGATCATTGCTTGACTGCATGCCCAAGGATGGACAGATCGGGAAGATCCCTGACTCTTCTTCCCTCGGCTCTTCACCCCATCAGGTGACTCACTGCGCGGGCGGCCGCACCAGCCCCTTGCTGTAGGCGTAACGCACCGCCTGGGCACGGTCCTTGAGGCCGGTCTTCGAGAAGAGGTTGTTGATGTGTGTCTTCACCGTCGCGGTCGAGACATGCAGCTTGCGGGCGATCTCCTGATTACTGAAACCTTCGGCGATCAGCAGCAGGACCTCGGTCTCCCGCGCGGTCAGTCCGTCGGGCGGCGCGTCGGCCGTCACCGGGGGGCCGGCCTCGGGCTGCGACAGCCGCTCCAGCAACCGGCGCTGGACGCTCGGCGACAGCCCCGCGTCCCCCGACAGCACGCTCTCCACGGCACGCACGATCTCGTCACCGCCCGCGTCCTTGGTCAGATAGCCCCGGGCGCCGGCACGCAGTGCGGGGAACAACGACTCGTCGTCCGCGTACGTGGTGAGCACCACGACCTGCGTCCCGGGGTACTGCGCCCGGATCCGCCGGGTGGCCTCCACGCCGTCGCAGCGGGGCATCCTGAGGTCCATCAGGACGACGTCCGGGGCCAGTTCCGCGACCAGTCGCACCGCCTCCTCGCCGTCTCCCGCGGCACCCACGACCTGAACCCCGGGCAGCAGCCCGAGCAGCATCACGATGCCCTCCCGGACCACGGTCTGGTCGTCGGCGACCACCACCCGTGCGGGCTTCTTCTCCCCCTCCGTCTCCGTCATACCGGCACCTTCAGCGTCACCACGAACCCTTCCTCGCCCGCCCCCGCGTCCAGAGAGCCGCCCAGCAGCTCGGCACGCTCCCGCATGCCCAGCAGACCGTACCCCCCTCCGGACCCCGTGAGTTCGCCCGGCCGGCCGCCCGAGTCCCTTACGTCCAGCGTCACTTCGTGCTCGCGGTAGTCGAGACGCAGCTGCACCTTGGCGCCCTGGGCGTGCTTGCGGACGTTCGTCAACGCCTCCTGTGCGACCCTGCGCACGGTCTGGGAGGCCTCGGCCGGCAGCGGCCTGCGCTCACCCGTCACGGTGACCTCGGCGCCGTCGCACCCGCTGACGAGTTCGCTCAGGAAGTCCTCCAGCGGGGTCATATCGCCCCGTAGCGCGGACAGTGCCTGTCTGGTCTCGGCGAGTCCGTCCCGGGCCATCCCCCGGGCGGCCACGACCCGCTCCAGAATCCGCTCGCGGTCCGCGCCGTTCTCGATCAGCAGCCGGGCCGCCTCCAGGTGCACCAGTTGCGCCGAGAGGCTGTGGGCGAGCACGTCGTGGATCTCTCGTGCGATCCGTGCTCGCTCGGCCAGTGCCGCGGACTCCGCCTCGGCCGCCCGGGCGGCCCGCTCCTGGGTGAGCAGCCGCTGTGCGTTGCCGCGAGCCTCCGCGTCCAGCCGCAGGACGTATCCGGCGAGAGCCATGCCCACCACCGAGGCGGCCGTGGTCAGCCACACGTCGTTGTTGAAAGCGGAGTACGCGGCCAGGCCCACCGACGTCACGGGAGTCGCGGCCGCGAGGGGCAGCCGCTCCAGGGCGGTGATCCCGCAGCCGCACCAGAGCACCAGGGCCAGTCCCCTGAACCCGGCGGCCTCGGCGCCGACCGCCAGGCCCATCAGCGCGGCCAGCAGTGTCAGGGAAGGCACCAGCCGGTGCTGGTAGGTGGTCCGGTAGAAGGCCCAGGCGAGGAGAGCGGCGGCGATGACCCCCGCCATCGCCGCGAGTCCGCTCCAGATACCGACGTGCTTCTGGTTGTACGCGCCCCACAGCAGCAGGACGATCACAAGGGCCCTGACGGCCCAGGCGATCATGCGCCGGCGCCGGCTGATTCCGGCACGGCCGAGCGCCTCTTGCGACGGCCAGCGAGTCCAGGCGTTCTCCGTCACGCGCGCTCCCTCCTGACCGACCGCATGTCGTCACCGTACGCCGGGGCGGGGCGGTTCACGGCGCCGAGGGGCTGGGCACGCCAGGCCAGGATTCCGCCGCGGACCAGCAGGGTGGCGGCGAGTCCGAGCATCAGGGCGGCGCTGTCCTGGTGCAGACCGAGCGCGTGGCCGATGCCGAAGACACCGATCCGCAGGGCGATGCCCACGACCCATACGGCGATGCTCGCCTTGGTGCTCTTGGTCCACACGACACCGTCCGGTTCGGTCCAGATACGGGTCGTCCAGGCCCATCCGGCGCCGGTGGCCAGACCGACGAGCAGCTCCGCCACGAGCAGTACGGCGGATTCCGTTCGGTGGTGGCCGTCGAGGATGCCGGGCTCGCGCAGCGCGACCACGCCGAGGATCACGGGGATCAGCCACCAGCGCCGGTCGGTGTCGATCGCGCGGGCGCGGAACTGCCGCGTGATCACTATGGCGGCGACGGCCACGATCACCAGCGCGTTGGCGAACCCGGGCATCAGAGCCTCCGTGAGCGAGAAGAAGGTGCCGGGAGCGGGCGCTGCCGACACCTACGAAGCTACGGAAAAGCGCAGGTCGGGAGATCGGCGCCGGGGTGGATCACGGGTGGAATCCTGCAGCGGTCCGTCTCCACCCACGGGTGGACAACCAGGTGGGGGACAGCTGGGGCGGAGGGAAGACAGGGCAAGGCCCCGCCGACCGGTACGGCTCGTGGTGGCCGGCGGACGCCCCGGGCGAGTGCGAGCCGCGCCCCCAGCCCCGCCGCAGGGACCCGCCCGGCCGGCAAGGACGGCCGGCGAGGACGGCCTCAGGCCGACGGAGAACGGCTCACCGTCGCCTTCGCCGGCTCCCCGGCCCCACGTGCGCCCGAGCCCGGCAGGCGCGACGCGGCCGGCGGGCACCCCGAGCCTGGCGGGCACTCCGAGCCCGGCGGGCGCGACGCGGCCGGCTCCGGGCCGACCCCGCTCGCGTCGGCCCGGGAAAGCCCTGCCCGACCCCCCGCGGGCAAACCCGTCGGCCGAAGCCCAGCGCGGCGGCTACGCGTCGATGCGCGACCGGTCCAGCGTGGCCGCCGAGTTGGAGATGAACTCCTTGCGCGGCGCCACGTCGTTGCCCATCAGCAGGTCGAAGACCTGCTCAGCGGCCTCCAGGTCAGCGAGGTTGATCCGCCGCAGGGTGCGGTGGCGGGGGTCCATCGTGGTCTCGGCCAGCTGGTCGGCGTCCATCTCGCCCAGACCCTTGTAGCGCTGGATGGAGTCCTTGTACCGGATGCCCTTGCTCTGGAACTCCATGAGCTTGTCGCGCAGCTCGCGGTCCGAGTACGTGTAGACGTACTTGTCCTGGCCCTTCTTCGGCTGGACGATCTCGATACGGTGCAGCGGCGGCACAGCGGCGAAGACGCGGCCGGCCTCGACCATCGGCCGCATGTAGCGCTGGAACAGCGTGAGCAGCAGGCAGCGGATGTGGGAGCCGTCCACATCGGCGTCGGTCATCATGATGATCTTGCCGTAGCGGGCCTGGTCGATGTCGAAGGTACGGCCCGAGCCCGCTCCTATGACCTGGATGATCGCGCCGCACTCCGCGTTCTTGAGCATGTCGGTCACGGACGACCGCTGCACGTTCAGGATCTTGCCGCGGATCGGCAGCAGCGCCTGGAACTCGGAGTTCCGCGCCAGCTTGGCCGTACCGAGCGCGGAGTCGCCCTCGACGATGAACAGCTCGCTGCGGTCGACGTCGTCGCTGCGGCAGTCGGCGAGCTTCGCCGGCAGGGACGAGGACTCCAGGGCGGTCTTACGCCGCTGGGCGTCCTTGTGCTGGCGGGCCGCGACGCGCGTACGGGCGGCGGCCACCACCTTCTCCATGACGACCCGGGCCTGGGCGGCGGCGTCCCGCTTGGTGGCGGTCAGGAACGCCTTCAGTTCCTTGGTGACCACGTTGTTCACGATGCGGCGGGCCGCCGACGTACCGAGGACCTCCTTGGTCTGACCCTCGAACTGCGGCTCGGCCAGGCGCACGGTGACGACGGCGGTGAGGCCCTCCAGGGCGTCGTCCTTGACGATGTTGTCCTCGGCCACGCGCAGCATCTTCTTGGCCCGCAGGACGTCGTTCAGCGTCTGGGTGAGGGCCTGTTCGAAGCCGGCGACATGGGTGCCGCCCTTCGGCGTGGCGATGATGTTGACGAAGGACCGGGTCGTGGTGTCGTAGCCGGTGCCCCAGCGCATGGCGATGTCGACGCCCAGCTCGCGGGTGACCTCGGTGGGGGTCATCTGGCCGTGCTCGTCCAGGACCGGAACGGTCTCCTTGAAGGTCCCCTGACCCGAGAAGCGCAGCACGTCGCAGACCGGCCTGTCGCCCGCCAGGTACTCACAGAACTCGCTGATGCCGCCGTCGAAGCGGAAGGACTCCTCGCCCTTGCTGCCGCCCTCGCCGAGGCCGAACTCGTCGCGGACGACGATGGTCAGGCCCGGCACCAGGAAGGCGGTCTGGCGGGCGCGCTGGTGCAGGTTCTCCAGGGAGAGCTTGGCGTCCTTGAGGAAGATCTGGCGGTCGGCCCAGTACCGCACGCGCGTGCCGGTGCGGGTCCTGGGGATCTTCTTGGTCTTGCGCAGGCCGCTCTTGGCCTCGAACTTCGCCTCGGCACCGTCGGCCCCGAAGGCGCCCGGCACGCCACGCCGGAAGCTGATGGCGTGCGTGTGGCCGCCGCGGTCCACCTCGACGTCGAGACGGGCGGACAGGGCGTTGACCACGGAGGCGCCGACGCCGTGCAGACCGCCGGAGGCGGCGTACGAGCCGCCGCCGAACTTGCCGCCCGCGTGCAGCTTGGTCATGACGACCTCGACGCCGGACAGGCCCGTCCTGGGCTCGACGTCCACGGGGATGCCGCGGCCGTTGTCGCGCACCTCCACGGAGCCGTCGTCGTGCAGGACCACCTCGATGCGGTCGCAGACACCTGCGAGGGCCTCGTCGACGGAGTTGTCGATGATCTCCCAGAGGCAGTGCATCAGACCGCGGCTGTCGGTCGAGCCGATGTACATGCCAGGGCGCTTGCGCACGGCCTCGAGGCCCTCGAGGACGAGCAGGTGCCGCGCGGTGTAGTTGGAACCGTCCCGGTCTGCTCCTGCCAGCAGCGCTGTGGACGGCACGGACGTGTCGGCGGTCACGCGGTTCGCTCCTCGCTGAATTTCAGTTGACCCCCTACTGGGTAAGGGGACGGCTTCGGTTGCCGCTCAGAGGGTACCGAGGCCTGGTAGAGCCGGTGTAACGCCACCCTCGTCGAGAACTCAGACTAGTCCACGCTCGCATGCGTGTTCGATCCCTCGATGGAGTGAAGTACACATCACGTTCCCTTGGAGGCATGAACCATTTAGGCTCCGGGCACGTCCTCATGAACAACAGGCAACCCGGCCTGGAGGACCGAGACACAACACTGCGCGAAACCGTAAGCACCACAGAGACGCACTACGGCACATTCGCCGCCAACCGGCAGCAAACAGCCGCCCCGGAAGAATTTTTTCGAGGAAATGCCACGAGCGGGAACGTTTTCGGGCTGGTTGGATGTTGACCCTGGTACGACAGCTCGTCGAGCTAGAGAAGAGGCGACGTGACTACTGTTCTGACCCCCGCGAGCCCGCTGACGGCCGCCGATCGCTGCGACCGCTGCGGCGCCCAGGCATACCTGCGCGTCGTCTTGCTGAGCGGCGGAGAACTGCTCTTCTGCGCCCACCACGGTCGCAAGTTCGAGCCGGAACTCAAGAAGATCGCCGCTGAGATACAGGACGAGACGGAGCGGCTGACGTCCCTTCCGGGCACCGCTGCTTCCGAAGAAGAGCGCTGAATCTCGCACACACGACGAGCCAGCCCCGGCGCAGGCCGGTGAACGGGCGGCCGCTCCTGCCGAGGAGCGGCCGCCCGTGCTCATGCCCCGTACGAGCGCCTCAGGAGCGCGCGTGGGGCCGTTTCTGGCTCCCTGAGGCCGCTCCCAGGCCTCGTACGACGTCGGACACGCGGGTGTAGACGCCGGGGTTGCCCGGCCTGCCGCAGCCGCTCCCCCAGGACACGAGCCCGACCAGCCGCCCTGCGGCAACCAGCGGGCCGCCGCTGTCACCCTGGCAGGCGTCCGGGCCGCCGGCGGGTTCGCCGGCACAGAGCATGCTGTCGGCGCGATAGGTGCCGTCGGGGCCACCCGGGTAGGCACGGGTGCAGAGGTCGTCGGCCAGCACACGCACCCGTGCGGCGTGCAGCGTACGCGGGTAGGCGCCCGCGCCGCTGGTGTCACCCCATCCGGAGACCAGGGCCTCGGTGCCCGGCGTGTAGGCCGGGTCGCCCGCACTCGCCATGGGGACGACCGCGCTCTGCGGCAGCTCCTTGGCGAGCGTGATCACGGCGAAGTCGCCGGCGTGGGTCTCGCTGTCGTACCCGGGGTTGATCCGGGCATCCCGTACGGGGATCTCCTGGCCTTCCGCAGACAGGAGGTCGGTGCGGCCCGCGATGACCTTCAGGTCCCGCATACGGCTGGGAGGGGCCCCGAGGACATCCTCACCGAGGCAGTGAGCCGCGGTGAGCACCGTCGTCCGGGCGACCGCCACACCCCCGCAGAACTGGCCCGCCCGCGTACCGCCGAACCGGTCACGGCTGGACAGGGCGACCGTCCACGGGGCCTGGGAGACATCTATGGGAAAGCCCCCGACCACCACGCTGTCGGCGGCCACGGGTGTTGCGTTGACCAGGGGTATGACGGTCATGGCGGCCGCCAGTGCAAGCGGCCGGATCAGTGACCGGGCAACGGAACGACGCATGCAGGCTCCTCACTCCGGGTGCTACTGGGAACACCCAGGGTGATCCACGACGTGGATGCGCGCAGCACGAAGGCCCGGCTCCCACAGGGGAGCCGGGCCTTCGCCGTCGTACGACCGCGACCTAGTCGAGGTAGTCGCGCAGCACCTGGGAACGCGACGGGTGACGCAGCTTCGACATGGTCTTGGACTCGATCTGGCGGATGCGTTCCCGCGTCACGCCGTACACCTTGCCGATCTCGTCGAGGGTCTTCGGCTGACCGTCGGTGAGACCGAACCGCATGGAGACGACGCCGGCCTCGCGCTCGGACAGGGTGTCCAGAACGGAGTGGAGCTGCTCCTGCAGGAGCGTGAAGCTGACGGCGTCGGCCGGGACGACGGCCTCGGAGTCCTCGATGAGGTCACCGAACTCGCTGTCGCCGTCCTCGCCCAGGGGGGTGTGCAGCGAGATGGGCTCGCGGCCGTACTTCTGGACCTCGATGACCTTCTCCGGGGTCATGTCGAGTTCCTTGGCCAGTTCCTCCGGGGTGGGCTCGCGGCCCAGGTCCTGGAGCATCTGGCGCTGCACGCGCGCGAGCTTGTTGATGACCTCGACCATGTGCACCGGGATACGGATGGTGCGGGCCTGGTCGGCCATGGCGCGGGTGATGGCCTGACGGATCCACCAGGTGGCGTACGTGGAGAACTTGTAGCCCTTGGTGTAGTCGAACTTCTCGACCGCGCGGATCAGACCGAGGTTGCCCTCCTGGATGAGGTCCAGGAAGAGCATGCCACGGCCGGTGTAGCGCTTGGCCAGGGACACCACCAGACGGAGGTTGGCCTCCAGCAGGTGGTTCTTGGCGCGGCGGCCGTCCTCGGCGATGATCTCCAGCTCGCGCTTCAGCTTCGGCGCCAGCTTGTCGGCGTTGGCCAGCTTGTCCTCGGCGAACAGACCCGCCTCGATGCGCTTGGCCAGCTCGACCTCCTGCTCGGCGTTGAGCAGGGGGACCTTGCCGATCTGCTTCAGGTAGTCCTTGACCGGGTCGGCGGTGGCGCCGGCCGCGGCGACCTGCTGCGCGGGCGCGTCGTCCTCGTCCTCGTCGGACAGGACGAAGCCCGCGCTCTCGGCGCCCTCGGGCTCGTCGGCGACCTTGGTGTCCTCGAGAACCTCGTCCTCAAGAAGCTCGACGTCGTCCTTCTTGGCCGTGGTCTTCTTGGCGGCCGTCTTCTTGGCGACGGTCTTCTTGGCGACCGCCTTCTTGGCGGCCGTCTTCTTGGCGGCGGCCTTCTTGGCGGTTGCGGCTTCCTCGGAGGAATCGGCGGTGACCGGAGCGGCGGACGCCGTGGGGGCGGCCGCGGTGGCGGTGGTGGCCTTCCTGGTCGTCACCGTCTTAGCCGCGACCGTCTTGGTGGCGGTGCGCTTCGCCGGACTCTTCGCTGCGACGCTCTTGCGGGTGCGCTTGGGCTCTGCGGCACTGACCATCAGCGTCACACCCTCTTCCTCAAGGATCTGGTTGAGGCTGCGCAGTACGTTCTTCCACTGAGTGGCCGGAATCTGGTCAGCTTCGAAGGCCCGACGCACATCGTCGCCGGCGATCTGCCCCTCAGCCTTTCCCCGCTCAATGAGAGCCATGACAGAGACGGACTCGGCGATCTCCGGCGGGAGCGTACGGGATGTGCTGGCCGACACGAACAACCTCTCGGAACGTTGGAAAACGGCTTCCGGCACCGTCCACTGCGGACAGGAGCCGACCACCGGCCTGGGGATGGCCGACGGCGCGGGCGGGGGCCGGGGAGATGCACAGCGCCTGTCATGGCGTCCGTATTCCCTCCGCGGCTGTCACCTCTTAGGTCATCGCGCTGTTTCCGCGAGCGTTACGCCCAATCTGCGTGGCCCGAGTCACACCCCATAAGTGATCAAAAGCGTTCAGAAATAGACAAATGGTTCAGTCTTGGCGGTCTTGCCCGGTCGCGCGCATGACCGCGGCGGCCCGTCGCACCGCTGGACCCCGCCGGACCGCACAGGGTCCGGCGGGGTCCGGCGACGTCCGGCACCGAGCCCGGCGCCGCCACGAGCACCACGAGGACGCCACGCACCGGCGACCGCACCGCCTAGGCCGCGGGGGTCAGTGCTCGCGCGGGGCGGGCACCACGCGCTCGACCTCGGGGTGGACCGTGAGCAGTTGACGCATGGCCGCCTCGGCCGCCGCGCCGTCGCCGGTGCCGAGCGCGTCGACGATCCGCGCGTGCTGCGCGAGGGACGCCTCGTTCGGCCGGTCACAGGACGTGACCGGGCCGCCGGAGACCTGCAGGGCCGCCGAGACGATCCCGGAGAGGTGCTCCAGCATGCGGTTGCCCGCGATCTGGATGAGCAGGCCGTGGAACTCGCTGTCGGCGCGCGAGTACGTCAGCGCGTCGCCCTGCGCCATGGCATGGCTCATGATCTCGACCATGTCGCAGAGGCGCTGCTGCACCTCCTCTCGCCCGTGCCCGGCGGCGAGGCGGGCGGCGAGCGGCTCGATCGTCCAGCGCAGCTCGCTCAGCTCGCGGCGCTGGTCGTCGCGCTGGGGGCCGAAGGCCCGCCACTCGATGATGTCCGGATCGAGCAGGTTCCAGTCGCTGACGGGACGCACGCGCGTGCCGACGTTCGGGCGGGCACTGACCAGGCCCTTGGCTTCGAGGACGCGGAGGGACTCGCGGACGACGGTGCGGGAGACCTCGAAGCGCTGGCCGATCTCCTCGGGCACCAGCGGACGGTCCGCGCCGAGGTCTCCGGAGACGATCATCTGGCCGAGCTGCTGAACGAGTTGGCCGTGCAGTCCACGTCCGCGGCTGCCCGCGGCACGCCGGCCGACGCGACCCAGGTCGGGCTCCGCGCCTTCCCAGGTGGGCGCTGCGACGCGATCGCCCACCTGGGACTCTGCGTAGGGGTAGCGGTCGAGGTCGCCCGGGCCGGCCAGACCGGAGTCGGTGGAACGGGCGGCGGTCATCATGGTGTGCGCAAGGGTACTCACGGATCCTTTGTCGGCGTCGCTTCCAACTCCCTTGAGGTCTTTGGTGAAAAGCACACGAAAGGGTGATCGCTCACCCCGTCGCAATTGACGCCTTATCGGAAAGAAATGGGCTTTCCGCGGGGGAGTTGTGCACAGCGCGGGACCGGATGTGCACGCATGCTCGTCACTGGAACCGGGCGCGCAGCGTCGTGAACAGATACGCGCACAGCAGTGCCGACAGTGACAACGCCAGGGCTGCGCCCACGGGTTGGGCGAGCACGCGTGCCAGTCCGAGCAGGTAGCGTTCACCTCCGAACGGCCACTGCAGCAGGTAGACCTCCCGCATCCGCACCGGGAACCCGGCCGCCGTGCGCAGGGCTGACCCCTGCGTCACCTTGTCCACGAGGGGAACGACGACAACGGGCACGGCCAGTACGGCCGCCAGGCCACCCGTGGTGGACCGGAACACACCGGCCGCCAGGACGCCGGCCCAGGCGCAGCCGACGACCAGGCCGAACCAACTGGCGCTCAGCGAAAGCCAGTCGGCGGGAACTTGTGTCAGCTCCCGTCCGTAGACGATGTAGAGCGCTTCGGCGTCGCAGCCCATGGTGAGAAAGGCCAGCAGCACCGCGGTGGCTCCTGAGACGAGCAGTTTCGCGGTGAGCAGCCCCAGCCGGCGGGGCACGGTGCCGCGGTCCGCCGCGAGCGCGGGGTGGCGGAACTCGTCCCCGAAGGCCAGCGCACCGAGCAGTCCTGCCGCGAGCGCAGCGGGCGGCAGCGGCAGCTGCCGCGGCCACGCGGCGAACAGCCGCGCCTGCGGGGTGTGGCCGAGCCTGCCCAGCAGTACGGCGGTGAGCGCGGACACCACCAGTACGGCGCCGCAGGTGACGAAGCCGACGCCGATCCCGGTCGCGCGCCGGATCTCGTAGCGCAGGGGACGCAGGGGGCTGGGGGCGGGACGCACGGCGATGGGGGGTGGGAGCGGGGGCAGGGTGTCGAGGCCACCGGCACCGTCAGGACGGGACCTCTGCGGGGAGTCCGGCTGACGGCTGCAGGGATTCCTGGCGCCGGGGAGCCGGATACGGAGGGCGGGGATACGGAGGGCGGGGATACGGCCTGCCAGGGCGTTCGGGAGGCCGTCCCGCGGCCCCCGGGCCGCCGAGACCGCGTCGCGCGCGGCGCTCGCCGTGGCCGCGGCTTCGCCGGTCCTCGCGGCCCGGGCTCCCGCCAGCACCTCGGCGGGCACGTCTCCGGCTCCACCTCCGTCCGGAGCGTCCTCACCTGGGGGCGCGTCGTGGCCGTCAGGGGCGTCGTGACCGTCGCGCACGCCTTCGCCGGATGCGACGTCACCGGGCGCGTCCTCTCCGAGCGACCCGCCCATGCCTTCGCGCGCCTCCACGCGGTGGGTCCCGTCCGTTCGGTCGGGCGTGTCCACCCCGTCAGGCATCTCCACGCCGTCCGGCTCGGCGCCGGCGTGCGCCGGTCTGCCGGTTTCCGTGCCGGTGCCGGCAGGCGACGCGCCCTCGGCCGACACCGGACGAGTGGTCTCGGTGTGCTCGGTACCC
This sequence comes from Streptomyces durhamensis, assembly GCF_000725475.1. Lineage (NCBI taxonomy): Bacteria > Bacillati > Actinomycetota > Actinomycetes > Kitasatosporales > Streptomycetaceae > Streptomyces > Streptomyces durhamensis. The sequence continues at coordinate 95,697 of NZ_JNXR01000011.1, read as the reverse complement.
GAGTGGGGTCCGGGCGCCTCTCCGCGCGACGGCACCTCACCGTCGACGGCCTGCGCCGACTCCCGCGCGAAGGGCCCTTCGCCCGAGGAGAGGCGGGACCCCTCTCCGAGCGACGCCGCCTCGGCGCCGGGAGCCCGCTCGCCCTGACCCGACGGCGTTTCCCGCCCCGCCGACGGTTCTCCCCGCCGGGAGCCGCCGGGCGCATCCCGCTGCGGCGACGAGGTGTCTGACGGGGCGCTCTCGCGATTCCCCACCGTGAAGCCGAACGGCATGGCGCTCCGGTCCCGCGCGGGGGTGTCCGGTGGCGTGACGCCCGGCTCTCCCGACAAGAGGCCTGATGCTTCGACGGCCGGCTCCGCCTCGGACGAGCCGAGCGGCGGCGCATCCGGCTCCGCCACCGACCACCCAGGCGCCGCAGGGCCCGGCAGCGAAGCGGCCCCGCCGACCCACGAGGCGCCGGACTTCACCGCCGGGAGGCCGAGCACGGCCCTCTCGGGCATCAGCAGGCCGCGGACGGTCGCCGCGTCGCCCCTGTCTGCCGCCGGCTCCTTCGACGCCATCACGCCCGCGTCCTCCGCCGAGGGGACGTCGGGTCCGGCACCGGCACCCGGCCCGCCGCCGGCCCACGAGGCATCCGGCTCCCCCGCCGCCGAGCCGCCGACGGGCGGCCTGGGCTCCGCCGACGACGCGCCGGCGTCTCCCCCGTCTGCCGCGGGGCCCTTCGACGCCACCACACCCGCGTCCCCCGACGAGAGGGCGTCGGATCCGGCACCGGCACCCGGCCCCATGTCACCGACCTCGTCGGCCAGTTGGTGGATGAGGATGCCATGGCGGAAGGCCGCGTCGCCGATGTCGGCGGTCGTGGAGCCGTACACCGAGAGACGATTGCCGCCCTCGCGCACGACTTCGACAGAGCGGCGGGTGGTGCGGGCCTCCTTGGTGAGCAGAGCAGCGAGACGCGCCGCGTGCGGGCTGCGGACCGCCACGCGCGGACGCAGCCGGGTACGGGCGAACTCCCGCGCCTCCTGGTCGGCCACGAGTCTGCCGCGGTCGAGGGTGACGACCCGGTCGGCGTTGCGTGCGGCCTCCTTGGGATCGGCGGAGGTGTAGAACACCGTGCCGCCTTGGTCGGCGTGGGCCCGCAGCATGCCGTGCAGCCACTGCGCCTCACGGGCCGAGAGTCCGTCGGCGGGTTCGTCCAGGACGAGCGTGTGCGGGTCGGGCAGCAGGGCGCAGGCCAGGCCGAGTCTGCGGTCCATCCCGCGCGAGAGCGTGCCGAGCCGCTCCTCGCGGAGGCTGACGAGGCCCACCGCTTCGAGAACCTCGTCGGCCCGTCGCGCGGGGACCCCCGAGGCCGCGCACAACATGCGTAGATGGCCCCGGACCGAGCGGGCCGGATGCCCTGGTACGTCGCCGAGGAGCACGCCGACTTCCCGCGCCGGGTGGGCGATCCGGTGCAGGGGCCGCCCCTTGAAGTAGGTGATGCCGCGCCCCTGTTGAAGCTCGAGCATCAGTCTGAGCGCCGTCGTCTTGCCCGCGCCGGCACCTCCGAGGAGCACCGTGACATCTCCCGCGCGTGCTTCGAAGGAGACGTCGTCGACGGCGGGCGGGTGCGCCTTGCGGGGATTGCTGGTCAGTCCGAAGGCATGGATCACCTGCAGCAAGATAGCGCGTAATGTCCGGTTTTTCGTGTATAACCCGATCTGTCAACGCCTGCAATGTGAGTCGACCCGCTTGGCGTCCGCCGTTCGACGGAACCGGCCTCGGCATGCCCGGTCGGCACGCCGGACGGTCCGGGCGGCCCGCGAACCCGTACGCCTCAGACCTCGGGGCGCAGCATCGGCGGATTGAGCAGGGTGGCGCCGCCGGCCCTGAAGAGCTGCGCCGGTCGTCCCCCCTGGCGCGTGGTCGTACCTCCGGTGGGGACGAGGAATCCGGGGGTCCCGGTGACCTTGCGGTGGAAGTTGCGCGGATCGAGGGCCACCCCCCACACCGCCTCGTACACCCTGCGCAGCTCGCCGACGGTGAACTCGCTCGGGCAGAACGCGGTGGCCAGCGACGAGTACTCGATCTTGGACCGGGCCCGCTCCACCCCGTCGGCGAGGATCTGCGCGTGGTCGAAGGCGAGCGGTGCCACAGGCTCGCCGTCGCGGTCGTAACCGCCCTGCTGGAGCAGTTCCTCGACGGGCGCCCAGCGGGCGTTGCTGGCATCGCCTCCCGCCCGCGGCGCGGGCAGATCGGGCGCGAGCGCGAGGTGCGCGACGCTCACCACGCGCATCCGCGGATCCCGCTCGGGATCGCCGTAGGTGGCGAGTTGTTCGAGGTGGGCACCGTTGTCCTGGGCCGGGGCCGCGGGGCCGTGTGCACACAGCCCGGTCTCCTCGGCGAGCTCGCGCGCGGCCGCCTGGGAGAGGTCCTCGTCGGCCCGTACGAAACCACCGGGCAGCGCCCAGCGCCCCTGGAACGGCGGCTCGCCCCTGCGGACCGCCAGCGCGCACAGGGCATGGCGGCGCACGGTCAGCACGACCAGGTCCACGGTGACGGCGAAGGGCGGGAAGGCTGACGGGTCGTAGGGCATGCGGCGATCATAGTCGTCTTCCTGACGATAAACACTCCCCTCGCCGACCGCATCGATCGTGGTTCCACTTCGTCCCGGGGCGGGCCACGGGGCCGGCTCCCGCCCCCGTCCCCCTCTTCATGCGAGGTCACACTCCCAGTTGCAGGCCGTCCGCCGCCTCCTCGACCATGGCGAGCCCCAGCCGGCTGACCCGCACGGCGAACGGCGCACCGGCGACGCGCAGCCCCGTCAGACCGAGTTCGCCGAGCGGTGCGCTCCGCACGGGGCACAGGGTGACCGTGCGGGCGGGGGCGTCCGGGCGGATGCCCGCGAGCGAGGTGAGCATCATGATCACGGAGGCCGCCGCGGTGGCCGCAGGCCGACAGGCCGCGGGGTGCGGCAGGGGAGCGCTCCCGCCAGAGCGCTGCTCTCCGCCGAACATCTCCGGCAGCCGGTGCCCGAAGTGTTCCGCCGCTTCCAGCAGCCCTCTCAGCAGGCCGGCGGATTCCTTCTCATAGCCGGCGGCGGACAGTCCGGCGACGGCGAGTGCGGTGTCGTGCACCCGGACGGCTCCGGTCCGGTGGCCGAACGGGTTGTGTCCCGCCTCCTTGGCGCCGAGGCCGCGCAACCCCCAGCCCGCGTCCATGGCGGGGGTGCCGAGCAGCCGGGCGAGCTGTTCGGTCTGCACGGGGTCCAGCAGGCCCGGGGCGAGCCGGCCGGAGCCGAGCAGGCCGGTGTCGAGGAGGTGGACGGCGGTGGAGCCGAGGTGCGGCACGGGTCGGCCGTCGGGTGCCAGGGCCGCGGCGGGGCGTCCGCCGCCGCGGTCCGCGACCCAGAAGTCGGCCCGGAAGGCCGTCTGCAGGGCCTGGGCCCACTGCCGTAAGCCGTCGGCACCGGGACGGTCGTACGCGTCCAGGAGATCGGCGCCGAGCAGGGCGGCCCGATACGCGTGGGCCTGTGTCTCGCAGCGGGCCGGACCTCCGGGTTGCGGGTCGTGGAGGTAGGTGCCGTCGCCCACGGTACTGCGCAGCCAGGTGAGACAGCGTTCCGCCGCGGGCAGCAGCTCTGTCGTCTCCTGCTCGGGCAGGCCCCAGCGACGGGCCTCGGCGAGCAGGACGGGGAAGAGCAGGGTGGCCTCCGTGCCCGTGCATCCGGGCGGCAGGAGTGGGCCGGCGTCGCGTCGTGGTCCGGGGATCATGCCGGGCCGTGGGCTGCGGTCCGGGAGCTGGGTGCGGGCCAGGGTGCGCAGTGTTCCCGCGGCGAGCCGGGTGCCGAGCGGCAGTGTCATGCGGGCCGCCGCCAGTGCGTCGGCGGGGGCCATGCCGCAGCGCCAGGGCGCGCCCGCCGCGAGGTGGGTGTCGGCGGGGTGGGCGGGGTCGCGCAGGAGCAGGGCCTGGAGGTCGGTCACCGCCGCGTGCAGCAGCGGGGCCACCCGGGAGTCGTCGCCGGTCACCCTGGCGGGAGCGAACGGACTGGTCGTGGCCTGGCCCGCCGCCCGCAGCGGGCCGGCGCCGTCCAGCCGCACGCGGAGCTCCACCGCCGCCGTGCCGCCCGCAGGCACTTCCAGTTCCCAGCGCAGCAGTCCGGCCGAGGCGAGGGCGTCGGAGGGCGGCGGGTCCGCGGTGACGGAGGCGGCGGCTCCGGCCGTGGCCCAGCGCAGGCCCGAGTCGTGGACGGTCGCCTGGAGTTCAGGCCCTGCCCTGCCCGAGGCGATGGTGCCGAGTTCGGCGAGGTCCGTGCCGAGGGCGACCTCGACGGGCAGCCTGAGCGGTCGCGCGGCAGCGTTGCGAAGGATGATCCGTTCGGTTCCGTCGGCACGGCGGATCCGCTCGACCAGGACATCCGGATCGGGGCCCGCCGACGGAGAAGCGTGCAGTGTCCCCACGAAACGGGCACTGTCGGCGCCGGTCATCCTGGCCTGCACGGCCAGCGGTTCGCGGCCGGCCACGCGGACCTGACACCGTGAGAGCAGGCGCCTGCCACCTCGGTAGAACCCGTCCAGTCCCCGGCCGGCCAGCTGTCCCTCACCGGAGATGGCGAGACCGGGCAGGGCGACACAGATCAAGGCGGTGTGCGTCGGCGGCAGCTCGGGCGCCGGACGGCTGCCCTGCGGTGTGCGCACCGACGGGGCCGCGGTGGTCCGGCGGCCCCGGTCCGGGACCGGTGGCCTCCCGTGGCCCGCCGAGCCGTTCGGCCCGGGGTTCCTCGGCGAGGGCCGAGCGACGGTCTGCCGCGCCGTGGCGGCACCGTCCGGCGGGAACCAGTCGCGCCTGTCCCAGGGCGGGCGTTCCTCATCGACGGTGGAGGGCGGAGTCGGCTGCTGGTGCATGGAGTGGCTTCCTCTGCGCTCGGTGCGCCTCTGCCCCGCCGGGCGACCGGAGGGGCGCCCCGCAGGACACGGGTCGTACGGCGGCCGGGCCTTTGCGGGCGTTCCGCCACTCAGGTGAACGGAGTGAGGCTCGTCCGGGTCACGGCTCGCCTCGGTGAAGCCGACCGTGGGCCGGGATGCGGAGGCGGCGCTGCCGGGCAGGCCGGCGGTGAGCCGCCGCCACCAGCGGACGTGCGGTGGGCCCTCGCATACGACCCGAGCGGTCGGGTGTGTCCGGGCGCCCCCGCCGGTCGAGCGGGCCAGAAGGGTGCCGTCGGCGCAGCAGTCGCACCGGCTCCCGCGAGACCGCTTGCGCAGCGAGCTCCAGGGCCGTGCCCCGCATCCCGAGGCTTCCGCCAAGGGGACCCGCGGCTTCCTCCCGCAGACCTGCTGGAGCGGGGATCCGCCCACGCGCACCCGTACGACGCTCACCCCTCCTCCTCGGACTTGCCGCGGTCCTTCCCCGGCGGAACCGCGCTGGTCGTGGTGCCACCCGGCTCCGCCGCCCGCGGGCGCGTGCCGTCCTGGCCGCGGCTGCCGGGGCGCGAGGGCACGGCTGCCGGGGAGCCGGGGCGGGAGCCGGCCGGCCTCCTCCGGCCGCCGGTGGACCGAGCCGCGCGCGGGGCATCGCCGGCGGCGGAACGCACCCGGCGCCGTCGGCGTGTGCCCGTTCCCCGGCCCGGCCCGGCGTCCTTGCCGTCCGAGACGGCGCTCGTCGCGGGCGTCGACTCTTCACCGGCCGCGAGCGCCGCGGGCGCCGCCTTCTGCTCCGGATGCGGCTGTGCGGTGTGGCCCGCCGGTGTACGCCCCGCGCGCTCGGCGCGCAGGCAGCGGCGGACCGATTCCGGATCGATGCCTTCGTTGCAGGCCTGGTGCAGCAGCCGGGCGAAGAGGTAATCGGGATCCGCGCCCAGCGCCATGGCCAGCGCCTCACGGGCCTCCAACTCGTCACCGGTCGACCAGGCGACCCAGCCGGCCAGGGTCAGCGGGGCCGCGGCGTGCTCGCCGTAGGGGCCGACGCAGCGGCGGGCCAGGGCACGCCAGAGCCGGAGAGCCGGACCCGCCTCGTCGCCCTCCATCCACACGGCCGCACGGTCGCGGGTAGTGCGGTCCTGGAGTCCGAGGATGAGCGTCGCCGCCTCGTCGTGTGCCAGCAGGCCGTCGTCTCGCAGGTCGGCGGGATGCGTGCCGGACACCGGAGCCGCGGCGGCGAAGCGGCGGATGACCCGCTCCGCGAGGCCCAGGGTCTCCTCCGCCACTGTCGCGCGGGACCCCTCGTCGAGAATGCGGGGCACCAGACTCATCCCGGCCGCGTCCAGGGCGATCTCCTGCTCCAGGGCCGCGGTCGTCTCCCGGGGCTGCAGCCTGGCGCGCAACTCGCGGAGCGTGCCACGCACTTGGATGCCGGCGTAGGTGGCCGCGGCGGCCAGCACGGAGGTGCCGGGAAGGCCCATCGGCGAGCCGTCCCCGGGGCAGCAGCCCTCGGCCGGGCAGCAGTACGACCAGAAGCGCCCGTCGGAGATGCACAGCGCCTCGATGACCGGCACGTCGAGGTCGCCGCACTGGGTGCGCAGGAGGTGGGCCAGCCGCTCGAGCCGTCGTTTGACGTCGCGGCCGGACTCTCCCGGGGAGGGTTCCTGGCAGATGTAGGCCACCATCTGCTCGGGCCGGGCGCCCCGTCGTTCGCTGCCGGTCACCAGTCCGTGGGCGAGCTGGCGTGCGGCCGCCTCCCAGTCCTCCTCGTTCGCGGGGATGCCGAGGCGGGCCCGGCCGCCGAAACGGCCCCGACTCTCGCGGTCGTGCAGGGCCACCAGCACCATGCTGTCCTCCGGGCGGTAGCCGAGGAGGTAGGGCAGGGCGTCGGCCAGTTCGGCGGGGGTGCGCAAGGTCACCTGTGTCTCGTGGGCGGACAGGCCGGCGGACGGCTCCTGTCCGGAGATGTCGCTGTTTTCGAACGGTCCGGCGGTTTCGCTGTGATTCGTCATGCGCCGACGATCTCGCGGATCTTGAGATTCCGGTTGGGCCTGTGGATAAGTCGGGTCAGGGACACAACAACAGCGTCCCGGCTGTCCACAGCCCGCGCCGGGCACCGCCCGCTTGTCAGTCCTGTCCTGTTGTATGGGATGCATGGAGCACACGAGCAACGCGGATCTCCGGGCACAGGCGGACGCCGTCCTCGCCCGACTCGTCGGGGATGCCACGGGCGCGGCCCGGCTGCGCGAGGACCAGTGGCGGGCGATCGAGGCACTGGTCGCCGAGCGGCGCCGGGCCCTGGTGGTGCAGCGCACGGGATGGGGCAAGTCCGCGGTGTACTTCGTCGCGACCTCGCTGCTGCGGGCCAGAGGGAGCGGCCCCACGGTCATCGTCTCGCCCCTGCTCGCGCTCATGCGCAACCAGGTGGAGGCCGCAGCTCGGGCCGGCATCCACGCCCGCACCATCAACTCCGCCAACACCGAGGAGTGGGACGCCGTCCAGGCCGAGATCGCGGCCGGCGCGGTCGACGTCCTGCTCGTCAGTCCGGAGCGTCTGAACAACCCGGACTTCCGCGACCAGGTCCTGCCCAAGCTGTCCGCCGCGACGGGCCTGCTGGTCGTGGACGAGGCCCACTGCATCTCCGACTGGGGTCACGACTTCCGCCCCGACTACCGTCGGCTGCGCACCATGCTCGCCGACCTCCCGCCCGGTGTCCCCGTGCTGGCCACCACCGCCACGGCCAATGCCCGCGTGACCGCGGATGTCGCCGAGCAGCTGGGCACCGGCGGCACGTCGGACGCCCTGGTGCTGCGCGGACCGCTGGACCGGGAGAGCCTCAGTCTCGGCGTGCTGCGGCTGCCGGACGCCGCGCACCGGATGGCCTGGCTCGCCGACCACCTCGACGACCTGCCGGGCTCCGGCATCGTCTACACGCTCACCGTCGCCGCCGCCGAGGAGGTCACCGCGTTCCTGCGGCAGCGCGGGCACACCGTCGCCTCGTACACCGGCAAGACGGAGAACGCCGAGCGCCAGCAGGCCGAGGACGATCTGCTCGCCAACCGGGTCAAGGCGCTGATCGCCACCTCGGCGCTCGGCATGGGCTTCGACAAGCCGGATCTCGGCTTCGTGATCCACCTCGGCTCTCCTTCCTCCCCCATCGCCTACTACCAGCAGGTCGGCCGCGCCGGCCGCGGGGTGGAGCACGCCGAGGTACTGCTGCTGCCCGGCAAGGAGGACGAGGCGATCTGGGAGTACTTCGCGTCGCTCGCCTTCCCCTCCGAGGAACTGGTCCGGCGCACCCTGGACGTCCTCGCCCGGGCGGGCGGCCCGATGTCGCTGCCCGCGCTGGAACCCCTGGTCGAGCTTCGCCGCTCCCGCCTGGAAACCATGCTGAAGGTCCTGGACGTGGACGGAGCGGTCCGCCGCGTCAAGGGCGGCTGGATCGCCACGGGGCAGCCCTGGTCGTACGACACCGAGCGCTACGACTGGGTGGCCCGGCAGCGCGCGGCCGAGCAGGAGGCGATGCGCGCCTACGCGTCCACCACCGAGTGCCGGATGGAGTTCCTGCAGCGTCAGCTGGACGACGAGGGTGCCAAACCCTGCGGCCGCTGCGACAACTGCGCCGGCCCGCGCTTCGCCGCCGACTCGTCCGCGGCGGCGGTGGACGCGGCGCGCAGCGACCTGGGCCGTGCCGGCGTCGAGGTGGAGCCCCGTCGTATGTGGCCGACGGGCCTGCCGGCCATCGGCATCGACCTCAAGGGACGCATTCCGGCCGGTGAACAGGCCTCACCGGGGCGGGCTCTGGGGCGACTGTCGGACATCGGCTGGGGCAATCGGCTGCGTCCGCTCTTCGGCCCCCAGACGCCGGACACCGCTGTGCCGGACGACGTGGCGCGGGCCGTGGTGGGTGTTCTGGCCGACTGGGCGAAAGGGCCCGGCGGCTGGGCGTCCGGCGCGTCCGACGCCCAGGCCCGGCCGGTGGGTGTCGTCACCGTGGCCTCCCGGACCCGGCCGCTGCTGATCCGGTCCCTGGGCTCCCGGATCGCGGAGATCGGACGGCTGCCGCTGCTCGGTTCCGTCGAGTACGCCGAGGACGTGTCGCGGGTCCCCCGCAGCAACAGCGCGCAGCGACTGAAGGCCCTCGACGGTGCGTTGACGGTGCCGCCCGCCCTCGCATCGGCGCTCGCCGAGGCGGGCGGCCCGGTGCTGTTGGTCGACGACTTCACGGAGACGGGCTGGACCCTCGCGGTCGCGGCGCGTCTGCTCAGAAGGTCCGGCGCGCAGGGGGTGTTGCCGCTGGTCCTGGCCGTCCAGGGGTGAGCGCGCACCGGCCTGCGGCGCCCTGCGGGCCAGGCCCCCCCGTGCCCAGGCATCATGGGGCCGACCTTTGGGTAGGGATATAAGCCACGCACCGCCAGATACCAGTCGGTGACCCCAATTGCTCGTTGCCGCATCCCAGTTCGGCAGGAAGAATTGAGGTCCGCTCCCCGCACGGCTCGTCCGCGATCAGGTAGGGCTTTGCTGCGGTGCGCGGTCCCTCGAATCCGACCTCGCCCGCAGTATGGGCGCGTAGCCGAAGGGAGGAACGTGACCTTCGGATTCGCCTCGTCCTCGGCGGCCCCCTTGTCGACGTCCGCGTCCGCCGCTTCCGCCAGTCGCCTGCTCGAGCCCGCCGAATGGGCCGCCGCCGGAATCCCTCTGCTGCGCAACCCGCGTGAGGTCGTCAGCGGGCTGCACGCCCGCCATGCGCCGGGGCTCTCCACGGCGATCGTGGCCGTGCTCGATCCGGAGGAGCGGCTGTGCGCCAGCGCGTCGTTCACGCGGCGTCCGGCCCCGGCCGACGGCTGGATGTACCGCAACGCGCTGCTCTCACAGCTGCGCCGGGTCATTCCGCACGACCTGCGGCGCCGCACCCCGGTGCGCACGGCCGTACTCGTCTACTGCCGTGAGGGCGACGCGCATTGGACGGAGGAGGACGGCGCCTGGATGTGGGGCCTGCGCGACGCCTGCACACTGCACGGGCTGCGGTGCGGGGCGTACATCACGCTGACCCACGACGGCTGGCACGTGCTCGGCGAGGGGCGCAGCGGACGCCGCCCCAACGCCGACAGCGCGCCGGAGCCCCTCGCCATGTCCGAGGCCCCGCCGCTCGTGCCGCGCACCGGTGGCCCCGTCTCCGAGGTGCTGCGCCGCGCGGCGGCCCGCTGAGGGACAGGGCAGCGGGTCGAGCTCGCGCACGACGGTCTCCGGCGTCCTCGACCGGGCCGTGCGGTCAGCGAGCGGCCGCCCGCCGTTCGGGCTGCCAGGCCGCCGCGCGGACGAGGCGCACGCCGCACCTGGGAGAGGTACGTCGCCCGGGACGGCGCGGCCTGTGTCGCGCCGGGAACCGACCGGCACAGGCGCCGCGTGCGGCGGTCGTGCGAGCCGTAGGAGACCGACTCGCCGCATGCCTCGGCCTGACTGCGCGGCCGTCTCTCACGAGCCGGCCCGGGCAGCCACGGCGACGGGTACGGGGTCGATCGCCGTCGCCGATGTCGACATCCCGGCATCCAGCCGGCATCCGAGGACGTCACCGGGATCGGCCCTCCTCCTGGACGACCACCGCTGTGCACCCGGCGTCACGGGGAGGCCGCCCCGGGAAGGGAACGGCCGTCCCGTCGCCCGGGCATGCCGAGGACGACGCCGTGCGGATGCCGCCGGAGCGGCTCCTTCGCCGCCCCGGTTGCCCCGAGGTGCCGGACTCGGCTCAGACGCCGGCGCCCAGCACCGAGTTGATCTGCTGCGGGTCACCGCAGACGATCAGCAGGGCACCGGCCCGGGCATGGGCGAGCGGAAGGGCCGAGGCGGCAACGGAAGCGGGGCCTCCGTTGACGGCCACGACGACCACGGGGCGGGTCGCGGCCCGGGAGACGGCGGCGGCGTCGGCATAGAAGACGTCGTCACCGGCATCGTGCTGCGACCAGTAGGAGGCTTCGCCGAAGGACAACTCGTGTTCCGCCCACGGGTGCTGGGACCCGGTGGTGAGCACGAGCACGTCGCCGGGGGCGCGGCCCGAGTCCAGGAGCAGGTCCACCGCCTCGTCGGCGGCGTCGACCGCTCCCTCGGCCGAGGCCGGGATCAGCTGGATCTGCGGGCCGGCCGTCGCGGCGGCAGGAGCGGCCGGGCCCGACGGGCCCGGGTTGGCCGGAGCCACGTCACGCGGTGTGCGCTGTACCGGCGGCGCCGGCCGCGGAGGGCCGGGGCGACCGGGGCGGGACGGAGCCGCGGGGCGGGGGCCGGGTACGGGGCGGGGGGTCGGCGCGGTACGGCCGCTGGCGGGCGTGGCGCGGGGACCCTGGGCACTCTCGTGAATCTGAGGCTCCTCGGGAATGAGAGGCATGAGCTGATATTTATCAAACATTGGTGCGGCGCGGGTGGCCGGGTGGCACATCAGTGCGAGCAGAACCGTCAGAAATCGAAGCCGAGCTGACCCTCGATTTCCGGAACGCTTCCGTCCGCCCAGCTGCGGACCTTCTTGAGGTGCCGCCACTGAGGCAACGCATCAAGATACGCCCACGACAAGCGGTGGTGCGGGGTGGGCCCCCACTCCGCCAGTGCGGCCTTGTGCACGGGCGACGGATAGCCGGCGTTGTCCGCAAATCCGAAGTCTGCATGGTCGATACCCAGTTCGGCCATCATTTTGTCGCGCTGAACCTTGGCTATCACCGACGCCGCAGCGACGGCCACACACGACCGGTCGCCCTTGATCACCGTGCGAACCTTCCAGGGAGCGCCGAGGTAGTCGTGCTTCCCGTCGAGGATCACGGCGTCGGGGCACATCGGCAGGCCGTCCAGAGCACGGACCGCGGCAAGCCGCAGGGCGGCCGTCATCCCCAGGTCGTCGATCTCGTCAGGGGAAGCATGCCCCAGCGCGTATCCCGTCACCCACGTCCGAAGGATCGTGGCCAGTTCCGTGCGCCGCTTGATCGTGAGCAGCTTGGAATCGGTCAGCCCCTCGGGCGGACGGCGGAGCCCGGTGATCGCGGCACAGACGGTGACAGGTCCGGCCCAGGCGCCGCGCCCCACCTCGTCGATACCGGCAATGACCTTCGCTCCGGTCGTGGCGCGCAGGGAGCGCTCGACGGTGTGGGTAGGTGGTTCGTACGGCATGGCGCCCTTAGCGTACGCCGCCGGGATCGTCACCGGACACCCCGGTCGCCCGACCTCCGCACGGGTCGCGCCGGTATGCGCGCTCAGCCTCCATGGGGCCGGAGCAGCGGAAGCATCAGCTGATCGATCATCTCCTCAAGATCCTGGTCGATCCATTCGCTGGCGCACATCTTCGAGCGGTACATCATCATCGCCGGGATGACATCGAAGACATAGCCGTTGGCCGCGTCCGATCGCACCTCTCCCCGCCTTATTCCACGGATGATGACCTCACGGAGAAGCTTGACGGTCGGCTCCACCACTCCTCCGACGATCACTTCATGGAAGCGCTCCGCCTGAGTGTGATCGCACTCGTGAATGACGGAGCGGAGCGCGACACCAGGTCGCGAGTACATGATCTGCCGCACCTGCCGGCACAGAGCGAGAAGGTCCTCGCGCACGCAGCCGAGGTCCGGGGCCTCCTCGACCCGGGGCAGTCCGGCCACCAGCGCGTCCGCCACGAGGTCCTCCTTGCAGGGCCAGCGGCGGTACACCGCGGCCTTGCCGGTCTGGGCGCCGGCTGCGACACCTTCCATGGTCAGCCCTTTCCAGCCGACCTCACCGAGCTGTTCCAGCGCGGCATCGAGGATCGCGCGCTCCAGCACCAAGCCGCGCCGACGGGGGGAAGCCGCCCGGTCCGGTGCGGCCGTCCAGCGCGAGGTAACCATCTGTGTCTCTCCAACATGCAAGGGAAGCGGGGATTCCGGGGCGGGGGGCGCCGCGCTGCAGCAACAGGGGGACGCGAGGCGGGGCGCGGGATCAAGTGAACGCTTGCGTTCACTGTTGGGGACTCACTACCGTGAACGCGACAGTGAACGCGATCGTTCACTAATGTCTTCAGGGGGGACCCATAGTGACGACCTCTCAACTGCTTCAGGACCCGAAACCGGGCGTGGCCCGCCGGGAGGGGCACCCCGGCATCGCACTCACCGTCATCGCGGCCTGCCAACTCATGGTGGTACTCGACGCGACGATTGTGAACATCGCGCTCCCGCACATTCAAGACGCACTCAGGTTCAGCACCACGGACCTCACTTGGGTGGTCAGCGCCTACACGCTCACCTTCGGCGGCCTGCTGCTGCTCGGCGCGCGGGCCGGGGACATCCTCGGCCGCCGCCGGGTGTTCATGACCGGCATCCTGCTGTTCACCTTCGCCTCGCTGCTGGGCGGTCTCGCCCAGGAACCCTGGCAGCTGCTGGCCGCGCGGGCCCTGCAGGGTGTGGGCGGCGCCATCGCCTCGCCCACGTCGCTGGCGCTGATCACCACGACGTTCCCCGAAGGCCCGGAGCGCAACCGGGCCTTCGGCGTGTTCGCCGCCGTGTCCGCGGGCGGTGGCGCCATCGGACTGCTGGCGGGCGGCATGCTCACCGACTGGCTCGACTGGCGCTGGGTGCTGTTCGTGAACGTGCCGATCGGCGTGCTGATCGCGTCGCTCGCGCCGCTGTACATCAGCGAGTCCCAGCGGCATCCGGGCCGCTTCGACATCACGGGCGCACTGACCTCGACGGCGGGTATGGCCCTGCTGGTCTACGGATTCATCCGCGCCTCGGAGAACGGCTGGCGGAACGGCCTCACCCTCGGCTCCTTCGGCGCGGCCGCGGTACTGCTGCTCGCCTTCGTCCTCACCGAGATGCGGGCGAAGGAACCGATCACCCCGCTCAGGATGTTCTCGGACCGCAACCGCTGGGGCACGTACGTGATCATGCTGAGCCTCGCCGCGGCGATGTTCGGCATGTTCTTCTACATCGTGCTGTTCGTGCAGGACGTGCTCGGCTACAGCGCCATCAAGGCCGGCCTGGCCTTCCTCCCCGTGACGGTCGCGATCGCGGTCGGTGCGGGACTGTCCCAGCGCTTCCTTCCGAGGCTCGGCCCCAGGCCGTTCATGATGGCCGGCTCGGCGCTCGTGCTGATCGGGCTGGTCTGGCAGACCTTCATCCGGCCTGACAGCTCCTACGTCGGCGGCGTGCTCGGGCCGATGCTGGCGTTCGGCTTCGGCATGGGTCTGAACTTCGTCACCGCCACCGTCACGGCGGTGTCCGGCGTCGCCCAGCACGAGGCGGGCGCGGCGTCCGGACTTCTCAACGCCATGCAGCAGGTGGGCGGTTCGCTCGGACTGTCCATCCTGACGACCGTGTTCGGCTCGGCGGCCAAGGACGAGGCGAAGAAGCAACTGCCGAAGTTCCTCGCCAACGGTTCGCCGGAGCAGAAGGCCCACTTCGCCAAGACGCACCAGCTGCCCGCGCCTTGGGGACATGAGGTGCTCGCCCACGGCATCTCCACCGCCTTCGTGCCCGCTGCCGCGATGGCCGGCGTGGCGTTCGTCACCGCCTGGCTGGTGATCAGGGTCCGCAAGAGCGATCTCGACTCCCTCGCCGGCGTGGCCGGCCCGGGCCTCGGCTGATCCCGCCCGCCCCGCGCGCAGCCGCGGTCGGCCGGACTGCCCCCAGAGGGCGAACGGCCCCCGCGGCGGTCCGGCCGGCCGCCTCAGACCCGCCGGCGCCCGCCCGAGAACCAGCACGGCCGGCAACACGGCGACCGGCACGGCAAACAGCACCAGGACAGGCACCACGCGTGCCATCTCCGCACCCCCTCCGACCGTCGCGCTCTCGGCTGTCGGTTGCACGCAGCCGCACGCCGAGGCGTGCGGCTGCGTGCAACCGACACAGGAGGAACGGGCAGGAGTCACGGAGAGTTCCCGGCGAACACGGAGAGTCCTGGAGGTGACCCGATCCGCGCCCGTGCGTCCGGACAGCGCGTGCACAGGCACGGCCCAGGGGCCGGCCGGCCATGCGGCCCGTCAGGGCCCCGTCGGCACCCACTCCGGCAACGCCTCGACCCGTTCCACCCACTCGGCGGGCGGAGTCCCCGCCTTTCCCGAGGCGAGCACACCGCCCACGATCGCGCAGGTCGTGTCCACGTCGCCGCCCACCCCTGCCGTCGTCCAGAAGGCCGCCTCGTAGTCACCGAGACGCCGTGCGGCGGACCAGAGGGCGAACGGAACGGTGTCGTGGGCGGTCGTACGCCGTCCGCATCCGAGCACGGCCGCGACGGTGCCGGCGTCGCCGTAGTCGAGCATGTCCCGGGCGCGCCGGAGTCCCTGGCCGACGGCGCTCTTCGGTACCAGGGCGATGACGCCGTCGAGGAGTGATTCGGGGCTGGGCGGCCCGTCCGGCGAACCGGCCAGTGCCGCCGCCGCGGCCACGGCCATGGCTCCGACGACGGCCTCACGGTGCTGATGGGTGGGGTAGGCCGAGATCTCCGCCTGGTGGGTCGCCTGCTCCGGATCGTCCGCGTACCAGGCGCCCAGGGGTGCGATGCGCATCGCGGCTCCGTTGCCCCAGGACCCCTGTCCGTTGAACAGCCCGGCGGCCAGCTCACGCCAGTCCCCGCCCTCCCGGACGAGTCTCAGCAGGCGGTTGACGGCGGGGCCGTAGCCCCGGTCGAAGTCGTGGTGCTCGGCGAAGGAGCGGGCCAGCGCGTCCTGGTCGATACGGTGCTCGGCGGCGAGTACGGCGACCACGGAGGACGCCATCTCGGTGTCGTCCGTCCACTGCCAGGGCCCCTCGGGCAGCTCGCGTCGCTTCAGCAGGGGGTAGTGCGCCGGAACGAAGAACTGGGAGCCCAGGGCGTCCCCCACGGCCAGTCCGCGCAGGCTCGCCAGGGCGCGCTCAAGGCGCCCGGAGGAAGAGGAGTCAGCGGTCATCGCTCTGCCACTCTATCCGTTCACCCAGTACGGCACCGGCTCCCGCCAGCGCCCGAAGGGCCGGTCGAGCGTGTACCTGCCGTCCTCTCCGAGAACGAGCATCCGCATCTCGGCGTTCCCGGGGTTCGACAGCGACTCGAATTCCGCGACCGTCCAGTGGAACCAGCGCATGCAGAACAGCCGCATCGCGAGTCCGTGCGTCACCAGGAGTACGTTCGGCGGATGGTCCGGGGCCTCGAAGCTGCGGAACAGGCTCTCAAGAAAACCGCCGACCCGGTCGTACACGTCGGCGCCGGACTCGCCCTGCGGGAACCGGAAGAAGAAGTGGCCGTACGCGTCGCGGTAGGCCTTCTGCAGGCGCACGTCGTCGCGGTCCTGCCAGTTGCCCCAGTCCTGTTCGCGAAGCCTGGGCTCCTCCCGGACGCGTATGAGGTCGGGGTCGAGGTGGAAGGCGCGCAGCGTGTCGTGCGTCCGCCGGTACGGGGAGACGTACACGCTCACACGTTCTCGGCCGAAGACCTCCCGGAGCTTCTTGCCGGTCTCCTCTGCCTGCCGCCGGCCGCGCTCGGTCAGCGCGAGCGCGTGGTCGGGTTCGCGCTCGTACACGGAGTCGTCAATGTTGCCCGTTGACTCGCCGTGCCGGACAAGGACGATGCGCCGTGGTCGTGCCATGCCAAAACCCTAGATCGAACGGGGGAAAGTCGAGCACTCGTACGGGCCCCATACAGCGTAGGTCACACGAATCGCACCTCTCGGACCCCTCCTGGACGCACTGCGCGCACTTTCAGGGTGCACGTTTGGTTTTCAAACGCACACCTGTGGCCTCAGACCGTCCAGGACGGTTCGAGATCCACGATGTCGCCGGAGAGCGCCGCCACGTCGGCCTCGGTCTGCGCGCGCAGCGCGAGGCGCTCCACGCGTTCGGTGCGGTACTTGCCGTGCTCGGCCGCCGACCGCCACATCGACAGGACCAGGAACTCCTGCTCGGGCGCCTCGGCGAACATGCCGCGGATCATTCCCGGCGAACCGGCCATCGCGGGGTTCCAGACCTTCTCCTGCATCAGCGTGAAGTGCTCGACGCGCTCCTCGTGGATCCGGCACAGGGCCACGCGGATCAGATCGGTGTCGGTGAACCGCGGCTCGAACCCCGTCTTCACATCGAAGCGGTACTCGAAGAGCTTGACCTGGGCGTCCTTGAACGTGCCGGACTGTGCGGTCGCCAGGCGGTCGTGGGAGCGGGCCATGAAGGAGTCGTAGAAGGCGCGGCTCTCCCAGAAGGCGAAGAGGTGCGCCACGCCGGGCCGCTGCCGGCTCCAGCCGCCACCCTGCCCCCGAAAACCCGGCTCCCCCAGAAGCCCCGCCCATTTCCGCTGCCCCCGCTCGAAGCCGCGGCGGTCCACCACGGTGCAGCGAATCCACTTGACCAGCACCGCGCCATCGTAAGGCCACCGGGCGTGGCGTCGGTCACGCTCTGGCGGAGATCACCCGGGCCTGCGCTCCGGCGGGCGTGGCACGATGGACAAGGAGCCCTGACTTCACCGGAGTTGGGGCATGGCAACCACAGGGGGAAGGGGAAGCCCGTTGACCGGCTTCAGCAAAGGACTGCGCAAGGTCGAGGTCGGGCTCAAGTGGGACCCCAGTCCGGCGGGCCGGCCGCCCACCGACCTCGACATCGTCGCGGCGACGTTCGTCTCGGGCGACGCCTACGGGGATCCGGCCTACCTGGTGCACTTCGACAGCCGCTCACCCGACGGGACGATCTTCCTCAACCGGGACAGCGCGGACGGCAGGGGCTTCGGCTGGGACGAGGTCATGGCGCTGGAACTGGACCGGCTCGATGCCCGGTACGCGCGCGTGGTCGTCGGTGTCGTCATCCAACAACGGTCCGGGCACACGGTGTTCGCCGACGTGCTGAATCCGGCCATGCGCGTCCGCGAGGGCTACACCGTGCTCGCCGAGGACGACTTCGGCTCCGTCCTCGGGGCGACGGCGGCCACGATCGCCGAGTTCGTGCGTGACGACTCCGGGCAGTGGACCTTCCGGCCCGGCGTGCACGGCTTCGAGGAGGATCCGGTGGCCTTCACCCGGGTCATGGGCAGGGCCCGGTGACGGCGAGGGGCGCCGGCCACGGCCGGCGCCCCTCGCTTCACCTGTGGACCGTCAGCTGCAGCCGCTGGTCGAACCGCAGCCCTCGCAGATGTAGCAGGAACCGGCCCGCTGCATCTTCGTACCGCAGGAGAAGCACAGCGGGGCGTCGGCCTGGATGCCCAGCTGCATCTCCACCAGCTCGGCGCTGGTGTGGGCCTGCTTCGGGGCGGGCTGGGCCGCCTCGGTGCCGGCCTTCGGCGCGGCGACCGCCTTCAGCTCCTGGGCGCGCGGCGCCGACTGGGCGAGGCCCTCGACGTCGACCTCGTCGTCGGCGGGCTCGTAGGAGCCGGTCTCCAGGTGCCGCTGGCGCTCCTCGGCGGAGTGGATGCCGAGCGCGGAGCGGGTCTCGAAGGGAAGGAAGTCCAGCGCCAGGCGGCGGAAGATGTAGTCGACGATCGACTGCGCCATCCGCACGTCCGGGTCGTCGGTCATGCCGGCCGGCTCGAAGCGCATGTTGGTGAACTTCGAGACGTACGTCTCCAGCGGCACGCCGTACTGGAGGCCCACGGAGACCGCGATGGAGAAGGCGTCCATCATGCCCGCGAGCGTCGAGCCCTGCTTGGACATCTTCAGGAAGACCTCGCCGAGACCGTCGTCCGGGTAGGAGTTGGCGGTCATGTAGCCCTCGGCGCCGCCGACCGTGAAGGACGTGGTGATCCCGGGGCGGCCCTTGGGGAGGCGCTTGCGGACCGGGCGGTACTCGATGACCTTCTCGACCGTCTCGCGGATGGTCGCCTCGGCCTTCTCGGTGACCTCGGCCTTCTCCTTCTCCTTGGTCTTCGCGGAGAGCGGCTGGCCGACCTTGCAGTTGTCGCGGTAGATCGCGAGCGCCTTGACGCCGAGCTTCCAGGCCTCGAAGTAGATCTCCTCGACCTCCTCGACGGTCGCCGTCTCCGGCATGTTGACCGTCTTGGAGATGGCGCCCGAGATCCACGGCTGGATCGCGGCCATCATGCGGACGTGGCCCATCGGGGAGATGGCCCGCTCGCCCATGGCGCAGTCGAACACCTCGTAGTGCTCGTTCCTGAGGCCGGGAGCGTCGATCACATTGCCGTTCTCGGCGATGTGGGCGACGATCGCCTCGATCTGCTCCTCCTGGTAGCCCAGGCGGCGCAGGGCCTGCGGGACGGTGCCGTTGACGATCTGCATCGAGCCGCCGCCGACCAGCTTCTTGAACTTCACGAGCGCCAGGTCGGGCTCGACACCGGTGGTGTCGCAGGACATCGCGAGGCCGATGGTGCCGGTCGGGGCGAGGACGGACGCCTGGGAGTTACGGAAACCGTTCTTCTCACCGAGACGGACGACGTCCTGCCAGGCCTCCGTGGCGGCGGCCCACACCGGGGTGTCCAGGTCGTCCATGCGCACGGCCGTGCCGTTGGCGTCGGCGTGCTGCTTCATGACCCGGTTGTGGGCGTCGGCGTTGCGGGCGTAGCCGTCGTACGGGCCGACGACCGAGGCCAGCTCGGCGGAACGGCGGTAGGCCGTACCCGTCATGAGGGAGGTGATGGCGCCGGCCAGGGCACGGCCGCCGTCGGAGTCGTAGGCGTGGCCGGTGGCCATCAGCAGGGCGCCGAGGTTGGCGTAGCCGATGCCGAGCTGGCGGAACGCGCGGGTGTTCTCGCCGATCTTCTGGGTCGGGAAGTCCGCGAAGCAGATGGAGATGTCCATCGCGGTGATGACCAGCTCGACGACCTTCTGGAAGCGCTCGGTCTCGAAGGACTGGTTGCCCTTGCCGTCGTCCTTCAGGAACTTCATCAGGTTCAGCGAGGCCAGATTGCAGGACGTGTTGTCCAGGTGCATGTACTCGCTGCACGGGTTCGACGCGGTGATCCGGCCGGACTCGGGGCAGGTGTGCCAGTTGTTGATGGTGTCGTCGTACTGGATGCCCGGGTCGGCGCAGGCCCACGCGGCCTCGGCGATCTTGCGGAAGAGCGCCTTGGCGTCGACCTCCTCGATGACCTCGCCGGTCATCCGGGCCCGCAGGCCGAACTGGCCGCCGCCCTCGACCGCGTTCATGAACTCGTCGTTCACGCGGACCGAGTTGTTGGCGTTCTGGTACTGGACGGACGTGATGTCGTCGCCGCCCAGGTCCATGTCGAAGCCCGCGTCGCGCAGGACGCGGATCTTCTCCTCCTCGCTGACCTTGGTCTGGATGAAGTCCTCGATGTCGGGGTGGTCGACGTCGAGCACGACCATCTTGGCGGCGCGGCGGGTGGCACCACCGGACTTGATGGTGCCGGCGGAGGCGTCGGCGCCGCGCATGAAGGAGACGGGACCGGAGGCGTTGCCGCCGGAGGACAGCAGCTCCTTGGAGGAGCGGATGCGGGAGAGGTTCAGGCCGGCACCGGAGCCGCCCTTGAAGATCATGCCCTCTTCCTTGTACCAGTCGAGGATCGACTCCATGGAGTCGTCGACGGACAGGATGAAGCACGCGGAGACCTGCTGGGGCTGCGACGTGCCCACGTTGAACCAGACGGGGCTGTTGAAGCTGAAGATCTGGTGCAGGAGGGCGTACGCCAGCTCGTGCTCGAAGATCTCCGCGTCGGCGGGCGAGGCGAAGTACCTGTGGTCCTCACCGGCCTTCCGGTACGTCTTCACGATGCGGTCGATCAGCTGCTTGAGGCCGGTCTCGCGCTGCGGGGTGCCGACGGCACCGCGGAAGTACTTGCTGGTGACGATGTTGACCGCGTTCACCGACCAGAAGTCGGGGAACTCGACGCCACGCTGCTCGAAGTTGACCGAGCCGTCGCGCCAGTTGGTCATGACGACGTCACGGCGCTCCCACGACACCTCGTCGTACGGGTGCACGCCGGGAGTGGTGTGGATGCGCTCGATACGCAGCCCCTTGGTGGCCTTGGCGCCCTTGGCTCGGGAACCTCGTGCCGGACCGCTCGCCGTCTCTGTCATGCCGCCTCCCTGTACGGGCGAAAACGCCCAGAAGTGCCCCGTTTGTTCCCGTGGCACGGTGTTCTGTCTTGTGTTGCGGGCACCCTCAGCCGCCGCCCGCAACAGGTCTTCGGTCGCCGCCTTCCGGCCGGAACCCGGTCTCCTCCCGGGCGCCGGCCCGCCGGTCAGTCGGCGGCGCGGACGGGCACGGGGACCTGAGTGGTCCCGACGGGCCCGCGATGGTCTTCCTGGCTCCCCGCTCCCGCGTCTTCCTCGTCCGCGGCGGGGCCTCGCGGCGCCTCCCTCAGCTCCGCGATCGCGGCCTCGAAGTCCTCGAGCGAGTCGAACGCCCGGTAGACGGAGGCGAATCGCAGATAGGCGACGAGGTCGAGCTCCTGCAACGGGCCGAGTATGGCCAGCCCCACATCGTGGGTGGTCAGCTCGGCGCTTCCGGTGGCCCGCAGCGCCTCCTCGACCCGCTGGCCGAGCTGGGCGAGTGCGTCCTCGGTGACAGGCCGTCCCTGGCACGCCTTGCGCACGCCGTTGATGACCTTGACACGACTGAAAGGCTCGGTGACCCCCGACCGCTTGATCACCATCAGCGAGCACGTCTCCACGGTCGTGAAACGACGGGAGCAGTCAGGACACTGACGGCGCCTGCGGATCGACGTGCCGTCGTCGGTCGTACGACTGTCGACCACACGGCTGTCGGGGTGCCTGCAGAAGGGGCAGTGCATGATCTCCAACCCTCCTCACAGCAGACTCAACAACCTCACCGGACCTCATGGGCCCCGCGAAGCAGCCCTAAGCATAGGCGATCGCGGAGCAGTCTCAGACCGGGGGGACCACAACTTGTGGGCTGCTGTAGCCATCCAACCACTAGATGTGGGGATTGGCTCATACACCGAGGCGGACACGCGTGTCGCACCGGAAGGGCGGCGGACATCCCGCACACAGGTGACGGCGGGGACACGCGGCGCGGAGCCGTATCGCTGTGATGCTTACGGAGATACCGTGGGCGCCGCACGGAGGACGCGTGGGACTCCGGCACAGAAGGGACCCGAGGCCCGGACGCCCGGCTTCCGGATGGCAGACTGGGACGGCGGCCCACGGGGTCGGCAACCCCGGCGGTGAAGAGTACAACAATGGGCGCTTTTGCCCGCCAGGTAGCGCGTCAGCAATACACCCAGACACGCGATCACGTCCGGTGAATCGCACTTTTTCACTCGAACGTGTGTTTGGCGCAACCTTTCGAAAGCAACTACCGTTGTCCAGCAGGGAGACCATCGAGAGGGGCCGACGTGACCACCACCGCAGACAGTGCCACCATCACTGCCCAGGACCGCTCCCAGGGCCGAGTCGAGCCGGTACACGTGATGAACGAAGCCGCGCATCCCGAAGGGCACAAGCGCTCCCTGCCGGGCCGACCTCCAGGAATCCGGGCGGACAGCTCCGGACTCACCGACCGGCAGCGTCGCGTGATCGAAGTCATCCGTGACTCCGTACAGCGGCGCGGCTATCCGCCGTCGATGCGGGAGATCGGTCAGGCCGTCGGCCTCTCCAGCACCTCCTCGGTCGCGCATCAGCTCATGGCACTGGAGCGCAAGGGCTTCCTGCGCCGTGACCCGCACCGCCCGCGCGCGTACGAGGTGCGCGGCTCCGACCAGGCCGTGACCGTGCAGCCCACGGACACCGCCGGCAAGCCCGCCGCGTCCTACGTTCCGCTGGTCGGCCGTATCGCCGCCGGTGGCCCCATTCTCGCGGAGGAGTCCGTCGAGGACGTCTTCCCCCTCCCCCGCCAGCTCGTCGGCGACGGTGAACTGTTCGTCCTCAAGGTCGTCGGCGACTCCATGATCGAGGCCGCGATCTGCGACGGCGACTGGGTCACCGTGCGCCGTCAGCCGGTCGCCGAGAACGGCGACATCGTGGCGGCCATGCTCGACGGCGAAGCCACCGTCAAGCGCTTCAAGCGCGAGGACGGCCATGTCTGGCTCCTCCCGCACAACGCGGCCTACGAGCCGATCCCCGGCGACGACGCGACCATCCTGGGCAAGGTCGTCGCGGTGCTGCGGCGCGTGTGACGCCCGCGGGCGGCCCGCACGGCTGCTCGCTCCCTGACCGGGCCCCGGAACCCCTGCGCCGGTTCCGGGGCCCAGCTGCGTCCAGAGCGTCCCAGCGCCTTGGTCTCCCGGACGCCTCCTCGCGGCTTGCGCCTCGTGGGATGGCCCGACCGGTGCCGGTCGGGCCACCCCACGATCACTTCGCCTCCGCCTGCCGCGCCTCCGCCTCCCGGGCCGCCGCGTCGATCGCGGCGAGCGACTTGCGGACCTGGTTGCGGTCCGTGGTGAACCAGAAGTCCGGCAGTGACGTCTTCAGGTAACCGCCGTACCGCGCGGTGGCCAGCCGCTGATCCAGTACGGCGACCACACCCCGGTCCCCCGAGGCACGGACCAGCCGGCCGGCGCCCTGCGCCATGAGCAGCGCCGCGTGGGTGGCGGCCACCGCCATGAAGCCGTTGCCGCCCGCGTCCTCCACCGCCTTCTGCCGGGCGCTCATCAGGGGATCGTCGGGGCGGGGGAACGGGATCTTGTCCATGACGACCAGCTGGCAGCTGGGGCCGGGGACGTCGACGCCCTGCCACAGGGACAGCGTTCCGAACAGGCACGTCTTCGGGTCGGCCGCGAAGTTCTTGATCAGCTCACCCAGGGTCTCCTCGCCCTGGAGCAGGATCGGGAACTCGGGGATCCGGGAGCGCAGCTCCTCCGCCGCGAGCTGCGCGGCCCGCATGGACGAGAACAGACCGAGAGTACGGCCCCCCGCCGCCTGGATGAGCTCGGTCAGCTCGTCGAGCATGTCGGAACGCTCACCGTCGCGCGCGGGCCGCGCGAGGTGCTTGGCGACATAGAGGATGCCCTGCCTCGGGTAGTCGAAGGGCGAGCCGACATCGACGCCCTTCCACGCCGGCAGGTCCTCGCCCTCCTTCCCCTCGGGGCCGAGGCCCAGCGACGCGCCGACGCCGTTGAAATCGCCGCCCAGCTTGAGGGTCGCGGAGGTGAGGACGACAGCGCGGTCGGCGAAGAGCTTCTCCCTGAGCAGGCCCGAGACCGACATGGGAGCGACCCGCAGGGACGCGCCGAAGCGGTCGTGGCGCTCGTACCACACGACGTCCCACTCCGAGCCGTTCAGGACCCGCTCGGCCACGTCGTGCACCGTCTCCACCGAGGCGAGCGCCTGCTTGCGGACCGCGTCCTCGTCCTGCACCGACTTGTCGCGGGTCGAGCCGAGCGCGGTGATGACCGTACGCGCGGCGTCCCGCAGTGCCATGAGGGCGTAGCCGAGGTCTTCCGGGATCTCCTCCAGGCGGCCCGGCAGGGCCAGCTCCATCAGCCGCTCGAAGCCCTCGGCGGCGGTCTGGAGCTGATCGGCGGCCTTCTCGTTGACGAGCTTGGCCGCCCGGCGCACCGCTCGATTGACCTGGCCGGGGGTGAGTTCGCCGGTCGCGACACCGGTGACCCGGGAGACGAGTTCATGCGCCTCGTCCACGATCAGCACCTCGTGCTGCGGCAGCACCGGCGCGCCCTCGATGGCGTCGATGGCGAGCAGGGCGTGGTTCGTGACCACGACATCGGCGAGCTTGGCACGCTCCCGGGCCATCTCGGCGAAGCACTCCGCGCCGTACGCGCACTTCGACGCGCCCAGGCACTCCCGCGACGACACCGACACCTGCGCCCAGGCCCGGTCCGAGACACCCGGAGTGAGATCGTCCCGGTCGCCGGTCTCCGTCTCGTCCGACCAGTCGCGCAGCCGCAGGAGGTCCTGGCCCAGCTTGCTGGTGGGCGCGGCGGCCTCGAACTGGTCGAAGAGGCCGTCCTCCTCGTCCTGCGGCATGCCCTCGTGCAGGCGGTGCAGGCACAGGTAGTTCGACCGGCCCTTGAGCATCGCGAACTCCGGGCGGCGGCGCAGCAGCGGATGCAGGGCGTCGACCGTGCGGGGCAGGTCGCGCTCCACGAGCTGGCGCTGCAGCGCGAGCGTGGCCGTGGCGACGACCACTCGTTCCCCGTGCGCGAGCGCCGGCACGAGGTAGCCGAGCGACTTACCGGTGCCGGTGCCGGCCTGCACCAGCAGGTGGGATCCGTCGTCGATCGCCTCGGCGACCGCTTCGGCCATGGTCACCTGGCCAGGGCGCTCCGTACCACCGACAGCTGTGACGGCGGCGTGGAGGAGTTCGGGGAGTGAGGGCTTCGTCATAGCCCGACCACCCTACGGCCCGGCACTGACAACGGGGGGATCAAGGCGGGTGGGGAGGGCGGGATCACGGCCTGGCTCCTGGCGGGTGGCGGGGCGGGCTGAGCGGCACACCAAGGGTGACGGTGCCGTCGCAGTGGGCTACAGCACATCCCTCAGGACGCGGTCCCGGATCATGAGGGCGGACCGCTTGCCGGGCAGGTCGACCTCGTCGGCGAACCGGAAGCCGGCGCTCAGGAACGCCGCGACGGAGGGGGCGTTGTGCAGGGCGGGTTCCGCCACGACCCGTGCGCACGTCGGGCGCCGGTCGAGGACCAGGTCGGCCACGGCACGGAGCAGCACGGATCCCAGCCCTCGTCCTCGGTCCGCGGCCGCACCGACGAGGAGGTGGATGCCGGTGTCATGAGGGCGGGCCGGATAGTGGCGGGCCAGCGGGTCCAGGTCCGCCCGGTAGATCTCCCAGTAGCTCATCGGTGTGCCGTCCAGCACGCCGAGACACGGCACGCTGCGTCCGTCGCCGTCGAGCTGGGTGCGCAGGTGCCCCTCCGCCCGGGTCCGGGGCCCGGCCAGCTCCCAGAACGCCGCGACGGCGGGGTCGTTCATCCAGCGGTGGATGAGCGGCAGGTCGTCCTCGATGCGCACGGGCACCAGCTGGAAGGAGCCGACGCGGGTGAGCACGGTGCCCCACGTGTGCAGCTGGTCCAGGAGACAGGTGGCCCCGCCGGCGAAGAGGCGCAGGAAGTCCGCGGGCAGCTGCAGGTCCAGCGTGTCCTCGCAGTCCGTGTCGTCGTCCTCGACGGCGAACCCGGCGAAGGGGGCGCCCCGGGTGGCCGCGCCGTCGCCTCGTGGGTCGGCGGAGCCCCGGTGAGCCGGGACGCCCGGGGCGACGGGGGCGCCCGGTCGGGCGGGGCCGGGGCCCGGGTCGGCGTTCGCGTCGGTGGGAGGCAAGATGCGCTCCTCTCAGGAGACGAGGTGGTTCATGTTCCTCGGAAGTGCCGGGAGACCGTGCGGTGCGTTCAGGGGTGAAGGGGGTTGGCGATGGTGACGTAGACGGACTGGGTGTCGACCGGGCCGACGAGTTCGTCCAGGCCGTGCAGGCGGGTCAGCAGGTTGGCCTTGCAGCGCAGGACGGGTGCGTCGAGCAGGAGGCCGGGAAGGGGGCTGCGCAGTGCGGTGGGCCCGGTGGCGGCGTCGGTGAGGAAGCGGCGGAAGGCCGCGAGGAGGAGTCGCTCGTCGACGAGGCGCTGGGAGCCGAACGCGCCGATCAGGCCGAGCACGTTGTTGATGGCGAGGTAGTAGGCGAAGCGTTCGTCGGTCACCTCGTCGGGGACGAAGGTGTCGCTGTGCTCACCGATACCGGGCAGCCGGGAGCTCAGTTCGGCTCGCCGGGACGTGCGGAAGTAGTAGCCCTGGTTGTCGCGGTAGCGACCGCCGGCGGGCCAGCCGTCGCCGTCGAGCAGGAGCAGGGTGTTCTGCTGGTGGGCTTCGAGGGCGATACCGGCCTCGCCGTCCAGCCAGAGCACGGGTCGCACGACCTGTTCCAGGTAGCGGAGGAACCACTCCGCGGCAACGGCCGCGAGCGGCCGGCCGGTGCGCGCGGCGAGCCGTTCGACGAGCTGGGCCAGCCGGGAGCGCATGGGCCGGGTCCCGTGGTGGGGCGAGGAGTCGCCGCCCGGTTCGGGCACGGGTCGCGGCGAGACGAGTCCGGCGACACAGCCGACGTCGTCGGTCGGGGCGAACGGGTTGTGCCTGATCACCACGTCGAGTCCGGGCACAGGCAGGCCGTCCGGGGTGTCGACGGCGAGCCAGGCCGGGTCGCGGACGATGTCGAAGCAGGGGTGTGCGGCCTGCCATCGCCGGGACAGGCCGGTGCGCAGCAGCCGGTGCACCTCGACTCCGCGGTGGAGTTCCTTGCGCAGGTTCTCGCGGCGGGAGTTGGTGATGCTCAGGCCGAGCGACAGCTTGAGCATCGCGGGGGCGCCCGACCGGTACACCGTGCGGACGGAGGAGGTGGGATGCCAGGCGGTGCCGAGAGGCCCGAGGTCACGCAGGAGTCCGGAGTCGAGGAGGGCGGCGACGGGTTCGCGGTGGCGCAGTTCGCGGGCCTGCCACGGGTGCAGGGGGAGGGCGGCGTAGTCCTCGGGCACCGGAAGGCCCGTTCCGGCGAGGCGCCGGACGAGGTCGGCGGCAAGAACGGGTCGGCCCCGCTCGGTCCAGGACGAGTCGGTGGCGAGCAGCGAGGGCGCGACGGCCATCCAGTGCAGGGCGAAGGAGCCGCGCAGCTCCGGTGCGTACAGCCGGGCTTCGGAGTCGGTCAGGCCTTCCCGGCTCTTGGGGGTCGGGTGCAGGGGGTGTCCGAGGAGGAGGGCCTGCTCGGCGGAGAGGAACAGGTCGGGGGGATCGTCGGGGTGCTCGCGCCGGTCGTGGAGGAAGGTCGCGGTGCGGCGCTGGGAGTCCGCCACCCTGGCCACGAGATCGCCGTGGCCGACACCGGTGGGTTCCTCGGCGGAGGCCGTGCCGCCGGTGTCACCGGCCGTCTCCCGGACGAGCAGGGCCGCCAAGGTGACGGCGTCGACCGCGGGAGCGGCCGCCGGGGCGCCGATCAGGCGGGGTGGGCCGAAGCGGTGCAGGCCCGTGGCCGACCAGTAGCGGACCGGCACGAGCAGGGAGGTGCCGCTGGCCGGCAGCGAGAGGCAGAGGGTGCCGCTGTGGGGGGCCGCGAGGTTGCTCTCCCGCACCCAGCAGCGCAACAGGTTGTCCACGGCGGCGGCCTGGGCCGCGGTGCGCGGGTCGGGATGCTCCAGCAGGTCGGCGCCGGGCTCGGTCACTCGGCTGAGATCGACGGTGCGCCTCTTCTGCTGGGGAACCGCCTCGGCGAGCGGCACAGGGGAGGCCGGGATGCCGGAGTCCCCCTGTTCGTCGGGAGCACCGGAGTTGCCGTCGGGAGTGGGGTTGGCGTTCATGACGGCTCCTCGTGGCCGGCTGGATGGTGCGGTGTTCGCGCTGTCACTCGCTCGCCGCTGCCCTGTGGCCGGCGGTCGGCCTCGCCGCGTCGACGGTTGCGCGGGCGGTGCCGGAGGGCCGCGTCGGCGCTGGGAGCGGGCGTGAACGAGAGGGCTGTGTGTCGTGGGAGGCCGCTGTCGGACCGAATGTCCTTACCGGGGACAGCGGTTGGATGGGCAGGGGTCAGGGAGGCTGGTGCCGGCCTCGGCGGCCGGGCGGTGTCGGTGCGGCTGTCAGCCGGTGCGCTGGTCAGGGTCGTGGTCCCGGCCGCGGTGCGGGCCGTGTTCCTCGTGGGTGCGGGCCACCGCTGCCACCGCGTCCGCCAGCCGGTCCAGTACGGCTGCGGCCTGTTCGTCGCTGATCGTGAGCGGGGGAAGCAGCCGGACCACGGCCGTGTGCCGGCCGCCGAGTTCGACGATCAGCCCTCGCTGGAGGCACTCCCGCTGTACGGCCGCGGCGAGTTCGGGCGCGGCCCGGCGCGGAGCGGAGCGGGGCTCCGGACCGGCGGACGCGGGAGGGGTCCCGCCGGGCCCGGCTCCGGTGCCGTCGGGGTCGACCAGTTCGACCCCGATCATCAGCCCGCGTCCCCGCACCTCTCCGACGCACGCGAACGAGCGGGCCAGTTCCCCGAGTTGGTCCAGCATGCGGGCGCCGAGGCCGGCGGCTCGTTCGGCGAGGCCGTTCTCCCGGACGTGGCTGAGGGTCGCGGTGCCCGCGGCCATGGCGAGCTGGTTGCCGCGGAAGGTTCCCGCGTGGGCGCCGGGTGGCCAGACGTCGAGATCCTCGCGGTAGACGATCACGGCCAGCGGGAGGCTGCCGCCGATGGCCTTGGACAGGACCATGACGTCGGGGCTGATGCCGCTGTGGTCGACGGCCCAGAAGGCGCCGGTCCGGCCCACGCCGGTCTGGATCTCGTCGGCGATCAGCGGGATGGACCGGTCGGCCGTGAGCAGTCGCATACGGCGCAGCCAGTCGTCCGGCGCGGGAATCACCCCGCCCTCGCCCTGCACGGGTTCGAGGATCATGCCCGCGGGCAGGGGCACTCCGGACTTGGGGTCGTCCAGGAGGGACTCGGTCCAGCGGGCGGAGAGCGCGGCCCCGCGCGGTCCGCCGACACCGAAGGGGCAGCGGTAGTCCTGCGGATAGGGCAGGCGGGCGACCTGGACGTCCCGGGCACCGCCGGAGGCGGCCAGGGCACCGGCGGTCATGCCGTGGTAGGCCCCGGTGAAGGCGAGGACGCCGGTGCGGCCGGTCGCGGCCCGGACCAGCTTGAGCGCGGCCTCGACGGCATCGGTACCGGCCGGTCCGCAGAACTGGACACGGGCACGGTCGGCGAGGCCGGTCGGGAGGGTACGGAACAGCTCGGTGATGAAGGCGTCCTTGACGGGGGTCGCGAGGTCCAGGACGGAGAGCGGAGCGCCGGAGTCCAGGACCCTGCGGATGGCTTCCAGGACGACCGGGTGATTGTGGCCGAGGGCGAGTGTGCCCGCGCCGGAGAGGCAGTCCAGATAGCGGCGGCCGTCGGCGCCCTCGATGGTGAGCCCTCGGGCCCGGACCGGCACGATCGGCAGGGCGCGGGCGTAGGTACGGGCGGAGGACTCGCGCGCCGACTGGCGTCTGAGGATTCCCTCGTGCACAGCCTGCTCTTCCCCGTGCAGGCCTCCGGCCATCGACTCCGTTACGGCCACGGCGCGCTGTCCTCCCCGCTGCTTAGAGGCGTGTTGATCCACGGGGACCGGATGCAGGCAGCTGGCCCCCCACCGCTACAACCCCGCAGTGTTCGACGGGTTACGGCTTTCCTCAAGATCATTGCCAGGAGCGGACGGGCACGGTGGGCGAAGAGGGACCGCGATCCACCGGACGTTCGTGGTGAGTGAACGTCAAACCGGGAGATCTCCGGATGATCGGCCAGGTCAGACGGCTTGTAGCCGAACCGTTGCCGTTCCATCGGAACTCCCCCACAGGGACCGCATAGTGTGTGATGCCGTTCCCATACGGCCGTGGGACCGGCGTGAACTCCCTGTGGGTTCACGGCCGGTGTCACGGCCGAAGCGCCGAGTACCTTCACCACACGGGGAGTCACCAGCATGCGATCCATACGACCGTCGTTCACCGCTCAGCGAGGGAGGGGCCCCCGCCGTAGCTCCCCCGCACTGGCGGCGGTCGCCCTCGCCTCAACGCTGGCGCTGACCGCCACCGCCTGCAACGGCGACGACAACGCCGGCGGCAGTCCGTCCGCCTCGGCGACCGCGGTCAGCACCGGCGACGGAAAGATCAGGATCCCTGACGACCTGAAGCAGAAGCTCAAGGAACACGGGATCGACGTCGACAAGTGGAAGAACGGCGCCTGGAAGAACTGGAACAGGAAGGACTGGCTGCGCGAGGCCAACGACTTCATCAACCCGATCATCAAGGGCCTGTGGGACCCGAGCCGGATGCGGCACGCCAACGACCCGAACAAGGGTGTCAACGACAACGACATCTCCGGTGACCAGGGCGTGACGGACCCGACCCCGCAGCCCGTGAAGGCCCAGGCGGTGGCGTCGCCGTACCACACCAACGCGCCCGCCTCGGGCAAGGTGTTCTTCGACTCCCCCGAGGGTCACATGGTGTGCTCGGGCACGGTCGTGGAGGACCCGGCCCACCCGGGCAAGTCCAACCTGGTCTGGACGGCCGGTCACTGCGTGCACGCCGGCAAGAAGGGCGGCTGGTACCGCAACATGGCCTTCGTGCCGTCGTACAACAACTCCGCCGAGCCGGCCGACCAGCTGCAGAAGGCCACCAGGTCGGAGATCGCCCCGTACGGCGTGTGGTGGGCGGACGCGGCGCAGACCTCGCAGCAGTGGATCGACCAGGGCGGCGAGACCGGCGGCAACGGTGCCTCGTACGACTACGCGGTGATCCATGTGACGCCGGAGCAGGGCGGCAGCGGCAAGTCGCTGGAGGAGACCGTCGGCGGGGCGCTGCCGGTGAACTTCAACGCTCCGGCGGTGCCGAAGGTCAGCAGCATCACCGCGTCCGGGTACCCGGAGGCGGCTCCGTTCGACGGTCAGTCGCTGTACCAGTGCAAGGACAAGCCCGGGCGGCTGTCCCTCGCCCAGGCGGAGCCGACGATGTACCGGATCGGCTGCACGATGACCGCGGGCTCCTCCGGAGGCGGCTGGGTGGAGACCGGTGCCGACGGCAAGCCGGCGCTGGTGTCCAACACCTCCATCGGCCCGGTGACTTCGGGCTGGCTGGCCGGTCCTCGGCTGGGGCCCGTGGCCAAGGGCGTGTACGAGTCGGTGAGCAAGAAGTTCGCCGGGCGGTAAGGCTGGCCGCAGCGCCGCACCCCTTCGAGGATGCGTGAAGGCCCGCTCCCCCACCGGGGAGCGGGCCTTCGGTACAGCCTTGGGATCAGGCCGCGGACGCCGGTGTGTAGGGCGCCAGGTCCGCCGCCAGCTCCTCGTGCACCCGGACCTTGAGCAGGGTGCCCTCCGCGGTGTGCTCCTCGGAGATCACCTCGCCCTCGGTGTGGGCGCGGGCGACGAGCTTGCCGTGGGTGTACGGCACGAGGGCCTCGATCTCGACCGACGGGCGCGGCAGCTCGTTGTCGATCAGGGCGAGCAGCTCGTCGATGTTCTGGCCGGTACGGGCCGAGACGGCGATCGAGCGCTTCTCGACCCTGAGCAGGCGCTGCAGGACCAGCGGGTCCGCGGCGTCCGCCTTGTTGATCACGACGATCTCGGGCACGTCGGTGGCTCCGACATCCCGGATCACCTCGCGCACGGCGGCGAGCTGCTCCTCCGGGTCCGGGTGCGAGCCGTCCACCACGTGGAGGATCAGGTCGGAGTCACCGACCTCCTCCATGGTGGAGCGGAACGCCTCGACCAGGTGGTGCGGCAGGTGCCGGACGAAGCCGACGGTGTCCGCCAGCGTGTACAGCCGGCCGCTCGGGGTCTCCGCGCGGCGGACGGTCGGGTCCAGGGTCGCGAACAGGGCGTTCTCGACCAGGACGCCGGCGCCGGTGAGGCGGTTGAGCAGGGAGGACTTGCCGGCGTTGGTGTAGCCCGCGATGGCGACGGACGGCACCT
This sequence comes from Streptomyces durhamensis, assembly GCF_000725475.1. NCBI lineage: Bacteria > Bacillati > Actinomycetota > Actinomycetes > Kitasatosporales > Streptomycetaceae > Streptomyces > Streptomyces durhamensis. The sequence continues at coordinate 63,553 of NZ_JNXR01000011.1, read as the reverse complement.
TGTTGCGCCGGCGCTCCTGGCGCTTGATCTCGCGGCCGGTCTTCATCTCCGCGATCTCCCGGCGCATCTTCGCCATCTTCTCGCGGATCCGTCGCCGGTCCGTCTCGATCTTGGTCTCACCGGGGCCACGCGTGGCCAGGCCGCCACGACCGCCACCCATCTGCCGGGACAGCGACTGACCCCAGCCGCGCAGCCTCGGCAGCATGTACTGCATCTGCGCGAGCGCGACCTGCGCCTTGCCCTCTCGGGACTTGGCGTGCTGGGCGAAGATGTCCAGGATCAGGGCCGTACGGTCGATGACCTTGACCTTGACGACGTCCTCCAGCTGGATCAGCTGGCCCGGGCTGAGCTCACCGTCGCAGACGACCGTGTCGGCGCCCGTTTCGAGGACGATGTCACGCAGCTCCAGGGCCTTGCCCGAGCCGATGTACGTGGCCGCGTCGGGCTTGTCGCGGCGCTGGATGACGCCGTCGAGCACGAGCGCGCCCGCCGTCTCCGCGAGGGCGGCCAGCTCCGCGAGGGAGTTGTCGGCGTCCTGCGCGGTGCCGGTGGTCCACACCCCGACGAGCACGACCCGCTCCAGGCGGAGCTGTCGGTACTCGACCTCGGTGACGTCCTCCAGCTCGGTGGACAGACCCGCTACACGGCGCAGGGCCGCGCGCTCGGAGCGGTCGAACTGGTCGCCGTCCCGCTCGCCGTCGATCTCGTGGCTCCAGGCGACGTCCTCTTCCATCAGGGCATCGGCCCGAAGACCTTCGGGATAGGCGTGCGCGAGGCGCTGGGTGTCCTGGGAAGGGGAAGAAGAGGAGGTCATTGGATCCTTACGTCGATGGGATGCCGTTTCGGCGTCGATACGACGGTCCTACGGGACCGTATGTGTGGTCAACGCACGAGTACCCCGGGAGATTCCCGTGTCCCGCCTCGCGCCGACCCGAAGATGGTCGCACGAGGCGGCACGTCTCGTCACCGTGTTATCGCGGGGTACGCGGCTCGGCCGCCTTCGGCGACCTGACCGGCCCGGACCCCCTCCGGTCATGCTTCCCCTGCCTGACCGGCCCGGGCGCCTTCCGGTGCGGCTTGCCCGCCTTCTGCGAGCCGGACGCCTTCCGGTGCGGCTTGCCGGACTTCTCGGGGCTGGACGCCTTCCAGTCGGGGTGGCCGGGCATCGGCGGGGTCTTCACGCCGTACAGCCACCCCTGGAAGAAGCCGCTCAGGTCGCGGCCGGAGACCGTCGAGGCCAGCTGGACGAAGTCGGCGCTGGTGGCCGTGGAGTCCCGGTGTTCCCGGACCCATTCCCGCTCCAGCCGCTCGAAGGCCGGCCGGCCGATCTCCTGCCGCAGGGCATAGAGCACGAGCGCCGCGCCGTCGTAGATGTTGGGCCGGAAGATGCCGATCTTCTGGCCGGGGGAGGGCGGCTCGGGCCGGCCGGGCGGGCCGCCGGCCGCGCGCCAGCTGTCGGAGGCGGCGTACGCGGCCTTCATGCGGTTCTCCAGCGACCGCTGCGCGGACTCCTCGGCGTACAGGGCCTCGTACCAGGTGGCGTGCCCCTCGTTCAGCCAGACGTCGGACCAGGTGCGGGGGCTGACGCTGTCGCCGAACCACTGGTGGGACAGCTCGTGCACCATGATCGACTCCTTGTACCAGGCGGGGAAGGAGGACTCGGTGAACAGGTTCTTCTCGAAGAGCGACAGGGTCTGTGTCTCCAGTTCGAATCCGGTGGAGGCCTGTGCCATGAGCACGCCATAGGTCTCGAACGGGTACGGGCCGACCTTGCTCTCCAGCCAGGCGATCTGGTCGGGCGTCCTGGCGAGCCACGGTTCGAGGGCCTTGGCGTCGGCGCTGGGCACGACGTCACGGACGGGCAGCCCGTGCGGCCCCTCCCGGTGCAGCACGGCGGACCGGCCGATGGACACCTGGGTGAGCTCGGTGGCCATGGGGTGCCGGGTGCGGTAGGTCCAGGTGGTGCTGCGGCCGGCCCGGTCCACACCCGCGGGCAGACCGTTGGCGACGACGGTGTAGCCGTTCGGGGCGGTGACGTGGAAGGTGAACATCGCCTTGTCGGACGGGTGGTCGTTGCACGGGAAGACCAGGTGGGCGGCGTCGGCCTGGTTGGCCATCGCGAGGCCGTCGGTCGTGCGCACCCACCCCCCGTCCTCGTCCTTCGCGGCGGCGGGATCGCTGGTGTGCTTCACCCTGATCCTGGTCCAGCTGCCCTCGTCGAGGGAGTGGTCGGGAGTGATGACCAGGTCCTCGCCGACGGTGGCGAAGTCCGCGCGGTGCCCGTCGACCTCGACGGACTGCACGGTGCCGTGCGCGAAGTCGAGGTTGATCCGGTCCAGGTCGGCGGTGGCCCTGGCCTCGATGGTGGTGACGGCCTGGAGCGGCTTCTCGTTGGTGCCGGGGTACGTGAGGGAGAGGTCGTACGACGCCACGTCGTAGCCCGGGTTGCCCAGGTACGGATAGAGCCGGTCACCGACCCCGAGGGGCTCGGGCGGGGCCGCGGCTGCGAGGAGACAGACGGAGACGGCGGAGGCGAGCAGGGCGGCCTTGCGGTGCCGGGAGGTGCGGGCCCGGAACGGGGAGCCGGCGCGGCGGCTGAGGCGGGGGCTGAGCGGCATGCACCACCGCTACCAGTGCGCTCTGCCACCACGACGGCGACGCGCGTCCGACCCACCCGAACGGGTTGGCTCCGGGAGCCTTCTGCGCACGGGCGGGCGGTGTTCCGGCCGAGTGGCGCGCCGGGGCACCGCGCGGGCCTGCGCACCGGCTCGCGCGATCTACCGACCACCCCGCGCGGCCTGGCGCCCTCCGTCACGCTCCGGCGTCTGTCAGGGGGCCGCCGGTCTGGTGCTGGGCGCGGGCCACGTCGTAGACGCCCGGGACGTCGCGCATGGCGCGCATCAGGGCGGGGAGGCGGGCGGCGTCGGGGAGTTGGAGGGTGTAGGTGTGCCGCACGCGCTGCTGGCTGGGCGGTTCGACGGTGGCGGAGACGATGTCGACACCCGCCGAGGCGATCGCCTCGGTGAGGTCGGCGAGCAGATGGGGGCGGCCGAACGATTCAGCGACCAGGGTGACGCGGCACTCGGTGGTGTCCCCCCAGCGCACGCCGACCTCCGTGCGCCCGCGGCCCTTCATGTGCGCCACCGCCGCGCACTCCGCCCGGTGCACGGTCACCACTCCCCCGCGTACCGCGAAGCCGGTGATCGCGTCCGGCGGCACGGGCGTACAGCACCCGGCGAGCCGTACGGCGGCCTTCGGCAGGTCCGCGAGCACGTCGGCGCGCCGGGGCCGGGTCGCGGCGGCGCCCCCGGCAGCGGCGGCGGCCGGGCGAGGTGCGGCGGGGGGGTCGGCCGGATGCGGCGGGGCGGTGCCGTCGGCGGGTGCGGCGGTGGGGGCGCGGTGGGGTGCGGGGATGCCCTCGGCGGGTTCGGCACGTGCGCCGGTCATCTCGTCCGCTCCGGCGCCGCCGCCGGGATGGGTCGCCAGCCAGCGCTGGATGGCGATGCGGGCGGCGGGCGTGTGGGCGTGCTCCAGCCACTCCCTGGACGGCTCGGAGGCCGGGTCCTGGCCCATGAGGAGCTGGACGGTGTCGCCGTCCCTCAGCACGGTGCTGAGGGTGGCTAGGCGGCCGTTGACGCGGGCGCCGATGCAGGCGTGGGCGTCCTCGCCGTACTGGGCGTAGGCGGCGTCCACGCAGGTGGCGCCCTCGGGCAGGCCGAGCGTGCCGCCGTCGGGGCGGAAGACGGTGATCTCGCGGTCCTGGGCCAGGTCCTCGCGCAGGGTGGACCAGAACGTGTCGGGGTCGGGCGCGGCCCGCTGCCAGTCGAGGAGGCGGGAGAGCCAGCCGGGGCGGGTGGGGTCGGCGCGCTCGCCGTCGGCGGGGTGCTCGCAGGCACCGGAGGCGGGGGTGTCGGAGGCGGGGGCGTACGGGTTGCCGAGCGCGACCACGCCGGCCTCGGCGACCTTGTGCATCTGGTGGGTGCGGATGAGGACTTCGACGACCTGGCCGTCCCGACGGGCGACGGCGGTGTGCAGCGACTGGTACAGGTTGAACTTCGGTACGGCGATGAAGTCCTTGAACTCCGAGACCACCGGCGTCATGCAGGTGTGCAGTTCACCGAGGACGCCGTAACAGTCCGCGTCCTCTCCCACCAGCACCAGCAGGCGGCCGAAGTCGGTGCCGCGCAGCTGTCCGCGTTTGCGGCCCACCCGGTGGACGGAGACGAAGTGCCGCGGCCGGATGAGGACTTCGGCCTGGAGGCCGGCCTCGCGCAGCACCCCGCGCATCTCGTCGGCGACCTCGGCCAGCGGGTCGCCGGGGCGGGCGGCGTTGTCGGCGATGAGCCGGCGTGTGTGCTCGTACTCCTCGGGGTGCAGGATGGCGAAGACCAGGTCCTCCATCTCGGTCTTCAGGGCCTGCACGCCGAGGCGCTCGGCGAGCGGGATGAGGACGTCGCGGGTGACCTTGGCGATCCGCTCCTGTTTCTCGGGGCGCATCACACCGAGGGTGCGCATGTTGTGCAGGCGGTCGGCGAGTTTGATCGACATCACGCGCACGTCGCTGCCGGTGGCGACGAGCATCTTGCGGAAGGTCTCGGGCTCGGCGGCGGCTCCGTAGTCGACCTTCTCCAGTTTCGTGACGCCGTCGACGAGATAGCGGACCTCCTCGCCGAACTGCTCGCGCACCTGATCCAGCGTCACATCGGTGTCCTCGACGGTGTCGTGGAGCAGCGAGGCCGTCAAGGTCGTGGTCTCGGCGCCGAGTTCGGCGAGGATCAGGGTCACCGCGAGCGGGTGGGTGATGTACGGCTCACCGCTCTTGCGCATCTGGCCGCGGTGTGAGGACTCCGCGAGGACGTAGGCGCGGCGCAGGGGGTCGAGGTCCGCGTCGGGATGATGGGCGCGGTGCGCCTCCGCGACATGGCTGATCGCGTCGGGCAACTTGCCGCGGACGGCGGGGCCGAGCAGCGCGGCCCGGCCGAGCCTGCGCAGGTCGATCCGTGGCCGGGACTTCCTGCGGTCCGCCCGGGGCACCGCGGGGGCGGCGGCCGCCGCGGACGCTGTGGGCGCCACCGGGCCAGGGGTCGCAGGATTCGTGGCCTCCGCACTCATGGGCACCTCCGGCTCGTGGACCGGCGGACGGGGCCCCAGGGCGTACGCGGCTCAGGGATGGCGACGTTCCCCCGTCCGTGCCGGTGCTTGATGCTATCGAGCCCACCACGTGCGACTGACCGCCTCTCGGCGAGCGTGAAACGGATCACCCATTCGAGCGACGGAAAGGAGGTTTAGGGTTTGCGCCACTCGCCCGTGGTCGCCCGCGATGACGGGACGCCCTCGGTCGCCGGAAACCGCTGATCCGGGAGCCGAAGGGCGTTCTCCCCGACTTTGCGCCGGGTCAGCGGAGCGCGTTTTCCAGCCATTCGCCGTCGATCTCGCCCTCGGCGACGATCACGGCGGGTCCGGTCATCTCGATCTGGCCGTCGGGTCGCTCGGTGATGACCAGGCGGCCGCCGGGCAGGTCCACGGTGTACGTGGCCGGGGTTCCGGTGACGGCTGGGTCGGTGCCGTCGCGCCGGGCGGCGGCCACGGCGACGGCGCACGCGCCCGTGCCGCACGAGCGGGTCTCGCCGGAGCCGCGCTCGTGCACGCGCATGGCGACGTGCCGGGGGCCGCGGTCGACGACGAACTCGACGTTCACCCCGTCCGGGTAGGTGTCCGCCGGGGTGACCGGCGGCGGGGTGTACAGGTTGCCGGCGTCGGCGAGGTCCTCGACGAAGGCGACCGCGTGCGGGTTGCCCATGTTCACGTTGCGCGCGGGCCAGCTGAGCTCGCCGACGCCGACCGTGACGTCGCCCTCCGGCAGGCGGGCGCGGCCCATGCCGACGGTGATGTCACCGTCCTTCGCGATGTGGACCGTCTTCACGCCCGCGCGCGTGGCGATCGCTAGGTCACCTTCGCCCACATGACCCGCGTGCTGGAGGTAGCGCGCGAACACACGAACTCCGTTGCCGCACATCTCGGCGACCGAGCCGTCGCCGTTGCGGTAGTCCATGAACCACTCGGCCTCGGCCGCCATCGGCAGGGCCTCCGGGTGCGCGGCCGAGCGCACCACGTGCAGCACGCCGTCGCCGCCGATGCCGGCCCGGCGGTCGCACAGGACGGCGACGGCGGCCGGGCTCAGGTCGAGGGCGTTCTCCGGGTCCGGGACGATCACGAAGTCGTTCTCGGTGCCGTGACCCTTGAGGAAGGCGATCCGTGTGCTCATTCCTCGATCGTACGGGGTCGTCCCGCTCCGCCGGGCCGGGCCGGCGGGGCTGGTACGGGGCGGTGGAGCGGTGCGGGCCGGCAGGGGTTGATCGCGCGGTCACCCGCCCCCCGGAGAAGGCACGCTTCAGCGGAGCCTTGCCACGCGCCACATCGCGAGGATCACCACTACGGCCACCAGCAGGACGTATCCGAGGACGACCCGCCAGTCGGGGCGGCGGCCCGAACCCCGGGCCGGCAGGCCGGGCCAGGTGTAGCCCACCCTGCGGGCGGCCATCATGCCCCAGCCGGCGGCGCAGGAGCAGATCAGCAGGCCGAGCATGGCGATCACGGCACCGCTGTCGCCGAAGTCGAAGGCGAGCGGGAAGGCGAACATCAGGGAGCCGACGGCGGACAGGCCCACGATGGGAGCGAGCTGCCAGATGCGCAGCCGGCGCTGCGGACGCAGCTCGACCTCGACCTCCGGACCGCCCGGGTACATCTCCTCGGGCTCCGGCCCGTCGTCGGTCACGCCGTCCGGCGTCTCGTCGGGCCCGTCGTCCGTCAGCCGGGCTTCGGCGAGGACCTCCTCGGTCAGCCCGTGCCCGGCCGACCGGCCGCCGGTGACCAGGCCCTCGGCCGGCCGGGCGTCCGTGCGCCGGCCTTCGGCCAGCTGGTTCTCAGCCCGGCAGTCCCCGGGGGCGCGGCCCTCGGCCCGGTCCGGTTCGTCACCCTCGGTGGTGACGTGCTCGGCACTTTGTGCGGTGTCGCGAGGGCTGGCCTCCATCGCCACGCGCCCTCCCAACTAGGCTCCACTTGGTCGATCGAAGCTCGATGATGGCACGGTCCCGAAGTCCGCGATGACCGGCGGCGCATCCCGATGCCATGACGTGATCAGGCTGTGACCGGTCGTTCGACCAACGCCAGGGCCTGCTGCGGAAGTTCCCCGCGATCCACCACGGCCCCACTCAACCAGTGCACCCGGGGATCGCGCCTGAACCATGAATCCTGACGGCGCGCGAAGCGTTTGGTCGCACGGACGGTCTCGGCCCGCGCTTCCGCTTCGGTGCACTCCCCGGCGAGCGCCGCGAGCACCTGCTGGTAGCCCAGCGCGCGCGACGCCGTGCGCCCCTCGCGCAAGCCCTGCGCCTCCAATGCGCGTACCTCGTCCACGAGGCCCGCCTCCCACATCCGGTCGACGCGGCGTGCGATGCGTTCGTCCAGTTCCGGGCGAGCCACGTCGACACCGATCTGGACGGTGTCGTAGACGGAGTCGTGACCGGGCAGGTTCGCGGTGAAGGGCCGGCCGGTGATCTCGATCACCTCCAGCGCCCGGACGATACGACGGCCGTTGCTCGGCAGGATCGCGCGGGCGGCCTCCGGGTCGGCGGCGGCCAGGCGGGCGTGCAGCGCGCCGGAGCCGCGTAGGGCCAGCTCCTCCTCCAGGCGGGCCCGGACCTCGGGGTCGGTGCCGGGGAACTCCAGGTTGTCGACGGCACCTCGGACGTACAGGCCGGAGCCGCCGACCAGGACCGGCCAGCGGCCGTCGGCGAGCAGCGCGTCGATCCGGGCGCGGGCCAGTTTCTGGTACTCGGCGACGGAGGCGGTGACCGTGACGTCCCAGATGTCCATCAGGTGGTGCGGGATGCCGCCGCGCTCCTCCGGCGTCAGCTTGGCGGTTCCGATGTCCATCCCTCGGTACAGCTGCATGGAGTCGGCGTTGACGACCTCCCCACCGAGGTGCTGGGCCAGGAAGACACCGAGATCGGACTTTCCGGCCGCGGTGGGTCCGACGACGGCGATGACGCGGGGGGTGGAGGGTGCGCTGCTCACCGCACCAGTCTCGCAAACCTCCCGGCGGGGTCTCGAACGAGTTACGTGACAGGTGGGGTCCCTGGTCGTTGCCCGTGGCGAGGTACCGCCCTCCGGTCCGCCGGAGGCGGTGACCCCGGCGGCGCAACCGTACGCACCGGGTAACGCGGGAATTCGCCCGCACGAGTACCGTATGGAGTGGATATGGGCGTTTTTGCACGACTCCTCGGCAGGTCGAAGGCGACTCCGGAGGCGTCGGTCGCCGAGGCGGAGACCGGCGCGGAGTCGGCGGGGGCCGAGGTGGCGGAAGCGGAGTCGGCGGAGACGGAGGCGGCCGGTTCGGCGGAGGCGAAGGGTTCGGCCGGGGACGGGAGCGAGGACGTGGCGGCGCCGGACGCCGGTGCGGACGACGCATCCGACGGTTCCGGCATCCCCAAGCAGCAGTCCGCCGATGAGGCCGCCGACAACGAGGCCGGCGAGGGCGCCCGCAGGTAGGTAACTCCCGCGAGGGAAGGTGGACCATGGGTCTGTTGGACAACATGAAGGACAAGCTCGGCCCGGCCAGGGACAAGGTGTCGGACCTCGCCCGGCAGCACGGCGACAAGGTCCAGCACGGCATCGAGAAGGCCGCGAAGGCCGTGGACGAGCGGACCAAGCACAAGTACAGCGACAGGATCCAGGCGGGCACCGGCAAGACCAGGGAGGCGATGGACCGCCTCGCGCACAAGGAAGGCCCCGGCCCGCAGAAGGCCACCGGCCATCCGATGCCCCCCACCCCGCCGGAGGGCCCGCCACCGGCCTCGTGAGTCTGCTGAGGGGCACAGGGATCGGCGGACGGTCGTGGAGCGCACCGGCTCCCGGCCGTCCGCCCTTGTGCGCGCGGGGCCGAGGCTCCGCGCATACCTTCGCCGCGGCCCGTGACCAGGGGCCGTCACACCCCCCTGCGCCCACGTGACACCCCGGCCGGCACGCGCACCACTGCAGCCACACCCGCGAGGCCGCCCGCACCCCGCCGTGCAACCGGGCGCCCGCACGCACCCCGCCACGCCGCACTCGCCGCGACCGGACAGCCGCCGCACCCCGCCGCATGCCCGCGTACGGCCACAGGGGCGCCGCGCCGGGTCAGGACCAGGTGGCCACCACATACCCCACGCCGTACGGCGCGTCCTCGTACAGCAGCGCGCCGGCCAGGTCCGCGCCCTCGGCTGCGCCGGCCAGGACCTGCCAGGAGGACCGGCCGGAGGCCTTCAGCTCGTGCGCCAGCCCGGCGTCCAGCGCCCGGACGGCCGCCACGTCCGCGGCGCCCAGCGCCCGCGCGACCTCCGCGTCGAAGGGTGCCGCCCGCTCGTCCAGGTAACCCGGCGCCTTGACCGTGCGGCACGCGCTGGCATCACCCATCACCAGCAGCGCCACCCGCCCGGCCCGGGCGCCGATCTCCCTTCCGGCTTCGGCACACCGCTCGGGCGCGAGCGGTACCCCGACCCCGAGCCCCTCGATCGGGACATCGCCCCAACCGGTGCGCTGCAGCAGCCAGGCGCCGACGGCCAGCGACGGCGGCAGTTCCCGCTCGACGGCGGCGCCCGTCGCGGTGCCGAGGCGTACGTCGAGGTCGACCCCGAACCCGCGGAAGGATCCCGGGCTGCCCTGCGGAAACGATCCGCGCCCGCTCTGCTCGGCCGGACCGACGACCACCAGGAGGTCCGGACGGGCCGCGGCGAGCACACCGAGCGCGTCGGAGCAGGCCGAGCGTGCGGCGTCCATCTCGGGAGCGGCACCCGCGGCGACCTCGGGCACGAGCAGCGGAGGGCAGGGACAGAGTGCGGCGGCGACAAGCATGACCGGCAGGTTACGCGTCCGGGGGCGGTCAGTAGGTGATCGGCCCCGAGTCCCACTCCAGCTCGGTGAACAGGAAGTGGTAGGTGAACACCCCGCCGGACGAGCCGTCCCCGGCCAGCATCCAGCCGTCGGCGGTGCGGTACCGGCGCATCCGCACCGGATACCGCGGATGCCGGGGCTGGTACAGGCGTACCAGCTCCCCGAACCGCGCCTCGGCCTCCTCGCGCGTACCGTCGATCGTGGCCATCAGCTCGTACTGCCTGCGGTACGGCCCCTCACCAGGCGGTGTGTCCAGCAGCAGCGCCCATCGAGGCATCAGCTCGCCCCCGTCCCCCGTTGTCACATGGCCGGCACGTCGCCGGGCGTGTCCGTCAGTCGCAGCCGCAGCCGGAACCCGTGGCGACCGGCAGCGGGGCCGGCACGCCGATCTTCGGCAGGCCCAGCATGACACCCGCCGGCTTGGCCGCCTCGGCGGCGTTGCGCTTCTCCCAGGCGTCCCCCGCGCGCGTGCGGCGCACATCGAGGACGGGGCCCTCGGCGAGCAGGTGGTGCGGGGCGGCGTACGTCACCTCGACCGTGACCACGTCACCGGGGCGGACCTCCTGCTCCGGCTTGGTGAAGTGGACCAGCCGGTTGTCGGGGGCGCGGCCGGACAGGCGGTGGGTGGCGCCGTCCTTGCGGCCCTCGCCCTCGGCCACCATCAGCTCCAGCGTGCGGCCGACCTGCTTCTTGTTCTCCTCCCAGGAGATCTCCTCCTGGAGGGCGACGAGCCGCTCGTAGCGCGCCTGGACGACCTCCTTGGGGATCTGGTCGTCCATGGTGGCGGCCGGGGTTCCGGGGCGCTTGGAGTACTGGAAGGTGAAGGCCTGCGCGAACCGCGCCTCGCGGACGGCGTGCAGGGTCTGCTCGAAGTCCTCCTCGGTCTCGCCGGGGAAGCCCACGATGATGTCGGTGGTGATCGCGGCGTGCGGGATGGCGGCGCGCACCTTCTCGATGATCCCGAGGTAGCGCTCCTGCCGGTACGAGCGGCGCATCGCCTTCAGGACCGTGTCCGAACCGGACTGCATCGGCATGTGCAGCTGCGGCATGACGTTCGGCGTCTCGGCCATGGCGGCGATGACGTCGTCGGTGAAGTCACGCGGGTGCGGGGACGTGAAGCGGACGCGCTCCAGGCCCTCGATGGACCCGCAGGCGCGCAGCAGCTTGCTGAAGGCCTCGCGGTCGCCGATGTCGGAGCCGTACGCGTTGACGTTCTGGCCCAGCAGCGTGATCTCGGAGACGCCCTCGGCGACCAGCGCCTCCACCTCGGCGAGGATGTCGCCGGGCCGGCGGTCCTTCTCCTTGCCGCGCAGGGCCGGGACGATACAGAAGGTGCAGGTGTTGTTGCAGCCGACGGAGATCGACACCCACGCCGCGTACGCGCTCTCGCGCCGGGTCGGCAGGGTGGACGGGAACGCCTCCAGGGACTCGGCGATCTCGACCTGCGCCTCCTCCTGCACACGGGCGCGCTCCAGCAGGACCGGCAGCTTGCCGATGTTGTGCGTGCCGAAGACGACGTCCACCCAGGGCGCCTTCTTCACGATGGTGTCGCGGTCCTTCTGCGCGAGGCAGCCGCCGACCGCGATCTGCATGCCGGGCCGCGTGGCCTTCCTGGGCGCGAGCCGGCCGAGGTTGCCGTAGAGCCGGTTGTCGGCGTTCTCCCGGACGGCGCAGGTGTTGAAGACGACCACGTCCGCGTCCCCGTCCGACCCCTCGGGGGCCCGGACGTACCCGGCGTCCTCGAGCAGCCCGGCCAACCGCTCCGAATCGTGGACGTTCATCTGGCACCCGTAGGTGCGGATCTCGTAACTCTTGGGTGCGTGAACGTCCACTGCGGGGCTCCGGTCGCTGCTGGTCATGTGTCAAGGGTAGGCGGTCTTGGGAGAGCCTCCGTCGCAGCGCCTCACGGCCCCCGCCCGCCCTCGTTGACCAGCGGTTTCCCGCCGAAGTCGGCCCATGGTGCGCGGTGCGCCCGCGGCAGGGCCGTCAGCGGGCCGCCCGTCGGTCGGGCGCCGGGCGGAGCCGAGCAGCGGGAGGCACACCGAGCGCAGCGGCGGCAGGAACCGGGCGTGCTCCTCCGCAAGGACCGCGAGGGGCCGGGACGTGGCCCGGGTGACGTCGGAGGGCAGCACGTCGTAGTCGTTGGTGCCGGCCCGCGGGACCGCGACCGCCGCGTGGTAGATCCGCCGGACGCCGCGGTCCGCCAGGGCGCCCGCACCGGTCGCGGCCACGGTGCCGGGCAGGACCGCGCGGCCCGGGACCCCCTGCGCGGCGGCCCACGCGTGCAGTTCCTGGGTGTGTCCGCGCCGCTCCCGTACCTGCTCGGTGTGTTCCCGCTCGCGCCGGCGGCTGCGGTCGGCCGCGCGCTGGGTCAGCAACGCGCACAGCAGCGTCCCGACGACTCCGACGACCGCGACCACGGGTGCGGTCGCTCCTCCGACGTCCACGCCGTCCCCTCCCGCCGTCGCCCTGTCCCGGCCCGTCGCTCGGTCCCGGCCCGTCGCGATGCGCCGACCCGTCGCCCTGTCCCGACGCAAGCGAAGCAGGAGGCGCCGTGCGCGGTGAACTCGCGGCCCGTTCGTCGCCCCGGATTCGCCCCGGCGCCGCCCACGGGACAGCGGGAGAACCGGGGAACCGGGCGCCGGACGGTCGAATCCCGGTTGTTGTACGGGAATCGGGCGAAGCGGAGGGACGGATGGTCCGGTCCGGGGCCATCATGAGGCACCGGGGGACGACGGGCCGGCAGGCGGTGGGGGGATCCCGCCGGCCCGTGTGCCGGGGCGGACGCAGGTCGGGTGAACGGCGGAGACGTCGCCCGGGACCATCGGCGGCGCCCCCGAAAACCCGGTGGAGGCGGCACACTCCCTGTGCCTAAGGTCGCGGCATGAGTACGCGTACCTTCCGGATCACCGTCCGCGGCGCCTTCGACGGCCTCACCGACGCACAGCGGGCAGCACTGCTGGCCGACGCGGCCGAACACGACGTGCTACGCGCCGCGTTCACGCCCGAGGGCAGCCTCACCTACGACATCGCCGCCCGGCCGGCCTTCGTCTTCCGTTACTCCGACACGGGAGAGGAAGAGGAGGACATCCTGGAGGCGACCGAGCGGGCCGAGGAGGCGGCGAAGGCCTGGCTGACCGAGCGCGGCTACGGCTTCAAGAACCTCCGTTCCACCGCCGAGGACCTCTCCCAGGCGCCGATGGGCAAGCGGCAGCGGCGCGCGGCCCGTTCGAACGGCGCATAAACTTGACCACTCAAGGACATGGCAATGATTGGATGCCCGTTCGTACGGCAGGAAGGCCGGGGCAGGGGCGGTGAGCGGCGGCGATGAGTGACACCCTGGACGCGGCGCTGCGGCTGGTACGGGCCCAGGCGGCGCTCGTACGGCGCTTCGACTCCCGGCTGAGCGGGCTGCACGGCGTCAGCCTCGCCGACTTCACCGTGCTCCTGCGGCTGTCGCAGGCACCCGGTGGACGGATGCGCCGCATCGACCTCGCCGAGGCACTGGGTCTGACCGCCTCCGGGGTCACCCGCGGGCTGGCTCCCCTGGAGCGGATCGGGCTGGTGACCCGCGAGGCGGACGCCCGGGACGCGCGCGTGGCCTACGCGTCCCTGACCACGACGGGCCGACGGCGACTGCGGGAGATGCTCGCCACGGCAGAGGAGACGGCCGCCGACCTCTTCACCGCCCCGGCATGGGACGCCGAGGACGTCACACAACTGGCGTCCCTGCTGGCCCGCCTCGGAGGCACCGGCCTGACCGGCCGCTGAACCCACTCCTCAACGTGCCCGGCCTGCCGGCGGTTTCAGTCAGCGCTTACCTGAAATCGCCGTGGCACAGGTCACGTTGAGTTGTGGCCGGTTTGTGAGGGAGCCATGTACGCGCGCATGGCATGCTCATGGCTCGTCACGAGTTACCGACCGGTTCTACCTACGAGTAGACCGCGTGTCCGGTACCTCTCTGCCACCCCCCACTTCACACAGGACCCTCCATGCGCAGACGCATGCGGCACAGACGTGCCCTGTTGCCCGCCTTCGCCGTGACCGCCCTCTTCCTCGCCTCGGCCTGCTCCTCGTCCGCCCCGCACGCCGAACCGCCGGCGACCGCCGGGCACGGTCCCCGGGCCGCCGGGGCCACCGGCACACCCGACGACGGCACGGACCACCCGCTCGCCGTCGCCGCCGCGCCCGCCACCGGTGCCACCGCCACCGCCACCGCCACGGCGGGACCGGCCGGTTCCGGACGACGGGCGCACAAGACGACGCTCGCCATCAGCTCGTACGACAGCCACACCCGGCGGGCCGTGCTCACCGCCAAGCCTGTTCACAGGGGGAGTTCAGCGGGTACCCCCTCCCCCACCACTTCCCCCTCCGGGCGCCCCTCCGGCAGCCCCTCCGCCGCCCCGCACAAGGCCGCCGTCGGCGACGTGATCGCCAGTGCGCCCGCGCCCGGGGCACCGCAGGGGCTGCTCGCCAAGGTCACCAAGGTGATCGGCGAGACGGACGGCGGCACCGAGGTGCAGACCGCACCGGCCACGCTCAACGCGCTGCTCGGCGACGAGACGGCGAAGGGCGAGGTGCCGGTCGACCCGTCGTCCTTCACCGTCGACAAGCTGCTCCCCGATGTGAAGGTGTCCTGGGCCAAGGCCGGTGACGTGCACGTCGGCCCCAAGGGTGCGACGGTGCCGCTCGGCAGCCTCCGCCTCGACGTGAGCGCCGGCCTGCCGACGGCCCAGGACGCCCCGGCCTCGGCCGGCGCCGCGGTGAAGGGATTCGTCCAGGTCGCCCCGCAGGTCGACTTCACCTATGGCGGCGCCGGCACGGACACCCCGCCCGGCTCCGCCTACCTCGGCGTGTCCGGCGACTGGACCTCCGGCTGGGCGGTCAAGGGGCGGGCCGCCGCCACCACGGGGGCTCCGCTGCGGATCCCGTTCGCCAAGCTGCACGCCGATCCGGTCCTCCAGGTCGGCCCTGTCCCCGTCGTCGTCAATCTGGACCTGACCTGCTACTTCCAGATCAGCGGCGACGGGCATGTCACCGTCGACGTCGAGCAGAACCTCAAGGGCGACTTCAAGGCGGGCGGCACCTTCGGGCCGGCCAGGGGCTGGACGCCGGTCAGCTCGTCGGACATGACGAGCACGCCCGTCCGCGCCTCCCTCACCGCCGCCGGGAACGTGAAGACGGCGCTGGGCGCCGAGGCCTCGGTCGGCCTCTACGGCGCCGTCGGTGTCACCGCCGACCTGGCCCCGTATCTGCGCGGCGAGGCCTCCGGAACGGTCACCTCCTCCGCTGGGGGCGGGACGAAGGCCAAGGGCTCCTGGGACGTGTACGGCGGGGTCGACCTGTCCGGGACCCTGCGCTTCCAGCTTTCCGTCTTCGGTACCCCGGTGATCCAGCGGAGCATCCCGCTGGGCACCCTGAACCGCGAGTGGAAACTGGCAGGCGGCACCTTCTAGGCACCCGGACCAGGCCCCCTCGGACCCCAGGCACCCGGGCAACTGGAACCCCGGGCACGCGGCAACAGGAACCCCAGCTACCGGACAACAGGCACTCGGGCTACGCCGTCGGATCAGAGGCACCACGCTGCGCCGCCGGTATCCATCCCTGGTGGCGCAGCACGGACGACACGTCCGGCGCCTGGTAGTGCTCCCCCTTGAGGACCTTGCCGTCGGCCCGGCGGGCGACCTGCCCGTCCGGGCCGAGCTTGCTCATGTTGGCCCGGTGGATCTCGGCGATCACCTGATCGAGGTCGATGCCGTGGACCAGAGCCGTGCCGTACGCCACGTAGACCACGTCGGCCAGCTCGTGCGCGAGCCGGTCCAGCGGACCCTCGACCGCGACCTCGGCGACCTCCGCCGCCTCCTCGGCGAGCAGTTCCCCTCGGTGCGCCGCCAGTTCGGGGTCCACCTCCGTCGGCGTACTGCGGGCGTCGAGACCGAAGGCGCGGTGGAACTCACGGACGAGGTCGGCGGGAGAAGTGCTCATGCGACGACTGTAACGGCCGCCACTGACAGAGCCCCGGGTCCGCCGGCGGCCCCGGAGTGACCCCCGGCCCTGGTCAGCGGCGCTCCCGGCCTGGCAGGATCGCCGCATGTCCAAGGTGTTCCCCTCCCTCAGCAGGCGCCGGGCGCTGCCGGCCGCGGCCGCCGGTTCCGTGCTGCTCGGGCTGCTGTTGTGGTGGCTGCTGCCGCTGGGCGAGAAGCCCCCGAGCGGGACGATCGTCTTCAGCACCGGCACGCCCCGCGGGGTCTACCAGGAGTACGGCGAGCGGCTGCGCGCCGAGTTCGCCAAGGACATGCCCGACCTGACGGTGAAGCTGCTGAACAGCGACGGTTCGCAGGAGAACGTGCAGCGGGTGGCGACCGGCAAGGCCGACTTCACCATCGCGGCGGCCGACGCGGTGGAGGCGTACCAGCTGAGGCACGGCCGCGGTGCCGGACGGCTGCGCGGGGTGGCCCGGCTCTACGACGACTACGTGCAGCTCGTCGTGCGCAGCGACTCGGACATCAGGACCATCGCGGACCTGCGGCACAAGCGGGTGGCGACCGGGCTGCCCGACTCCGGGGTACGGCTGATCGCCGAGCGGGTGCTGAAGGCCGCCGGCATCGATCCGCGCAAGGACATCACCCCCGCCGCGGACGGCATCGACACCGGCCCGGACCGGCTGGCGCGGCACCGGCTCGACGCCTTCTTCTGGTCGGGCGGGCTGCCCACCAAGGGACTGGTCACGCTGGCGAAGAAGCCCGCCTTCAAGTTCGTGCCCATCGAGGGCGACCTCGTCACCAAGCTGCACAACGAGGGCCAGGCGGCGCGCTACTACCGTGCCACCAACATCCCCGAGTCGGCCTATCCGACCATGCAGCAGGGCAGCGAGGTCCCTACGATCGCCGTGTCCAACCTCCTGATGACCCGCACGGACGTCGACCCCCGGTTGACCGAGTGGGTGACCCGCACGGTCATCAAGAGCCGCGACGGCATCGGTGCCCACGTCCACTCCGCCCAGCTGGTCGATCTGCGCACCGCCATCTACACCGACCCCCTGCCCCTGCAGGAGGGCGCCCGGCGCTACTACCGCTCGATGAAGCCATAGCTCGCGGGGGCCGGCCCCTGGGCCCGGCGGACCGCGGAGGCGGGGCTCCCCGCGTCAGGATTCCCTGTGCCGAGGCACGGCCACCGTCACCCGCAGCCCGCGCGGCTCATGGTGGGCGTACTCGATCGAGCCGCCGCCCGCCGCCAGCAGGGCGCGGGTGATGGACAGGCCCAGTCCCGAACCCTTGACGTTCTGATGGCGGCCGCTGCGCCAGAACCGGTCGCCCACGCGCGCGAGTTCCTCGTCGGTGAGACCGGGCCCGGTGTCGGTGACGACGACCGTGGAGGTGTCGCCGTCGGCGGCGACGGTGACCTCCACCGTGCCGCCTTCCGGGCTGAACTTCACGGCGTTGTCGATCACCGCGTCCAGGGCGCTGGACAGGGTGACCGGGTCCGCCCAGGCGGTCGTGGGCGGGCAGTTTCCGGCCAGCCGGACCCCCTTGGCATCGGCGGCCGGAGACCAGGCGGCGACCCGCTCCGCGGCGAGCGCGCCGATGTCGGTCAGTGTCAGGTCCGCGTCGACGTGCTCGGCCAGCGCCAGGTCGAGCAGGTCGTCCAGGACCTGCGCCAGGCGCTTGCCCTCGGTGCGGACCGAGGCGATCTCCTCGTTGCCCTCGGGGAGTTCGAGGGCGAGCAGTTCGATGCGCAGCAGCAGCGCCGCGAGCGGGTTGCGCAACTGGTGCGAGGCGTCCGCGACGAAGGCGCGCTGCTGCTCCAGCACGTCCTCGACGTTGTCCGCCATCTCGTTGAACGAACGGGCCAGGCGTCTGAGTTCCGGCGGTCCGCCGGCGACCGCGACCCGGGACTTCAGCCGCCCGGTGGCGATGTCGTGGGTGGTGGCGTCCAGCACCCGTACCGGTCTGAGCACCCAGCCGGTCAGCCGCAGCGCCGCGCCGACGGCCAGCAGCATCGCCGCGCTCTCGCCGGCCGCTATCAGCAGCCACCCGCGCAGCGTCTGCGAACGCATCTGTCCGGTGGGCGAGTCGGTGACCACGACCGCCACCACGTCCCCGTCCCGGATCACCGGCGAGGCGACCACCAGCCGGCTGCGCTGCCAGGGCCACACCTGCTTGGGGTCGTGGCTGCGCCTGCTGAGCAGTGCCTCGTCGAAGGCCTCCCGCACCTCCCCCTTACGGGGTACGAACCAGTCGCCGGGCGCATTGGCCATCGCGGAGCCGTTGCGGTAGAAGACGCCGGCCCGGATGCCGTAGACGCCGTAGTAGCTGTCCAGTTCGCTGCGCAGGGCCTCCTGGCGCTCGTCGGTGCCGGTGCGGCGCGATCCGCCGGGCCGCTCGGTGACGAACTGGGCGAGCGCCGCGAAGCGTGCCGTGTCGTCGATGCGGTCGACGACGACCTTCTGCTGCTGTGCGGCGGCCACGCTGAGGGCGAGGGGGAAACCGAGGGCGAGGAGGACGGCCGCCATCAGGACGATGAGCAGCGGCAGCAGGCGTGCGCGCACCCGTCCCCGCTAGGCGGCCGGGGCGACGAGCCGGTAGCCGACGCCGCGTACGGTCTCGATCAGCGCGGGCTGGCGCAGTTTGGCGCGCAGGGAGGCGACATGCACCTCCAGGGTGCGGCCGGTGCCCTCCCAACTGGTGCGCCAGACCTCGCTGATGATCTGTTCCCGCCGGAAGACCACACCCGGGCGCTGCGCGAGCAGGGCGAGCAGGTCGAACTCCTTGCGGGTCAGCTGGACCACCGAACCGTCCACGGTGACCTGCCGGGTGGGCAGTTCGATGCGTACGGGACCGAGGTGCAGGGCGCTCTCGGCGCCGGCCGCCGGGTCCTCGGGGACGGTGCGCCGGCTGACGGCGTGGATCCGGGCGAGCAGCTCGCCGGTGTCGTACGGCTTCACCACGTAGTCGTCGGCGCCCAGGTTGAGCCCGTGGATGCGGGAGCGGACGTCGGAGCGCGCGGTGACCATGATCACCGGGGTGCTGGTGCGCTTACGGATCTTGCCGCAGACCTCGTAGCCGTCCTGGTCGGGCAGGCCCAGGTCGAGCAGGACCACGCCGAAGCCGGCGCCCTCGGGGACGAGGGCCTGCAGGGCCTCCTCGCCGCTGCGTGCGTGGGTGACGTCGAAGCCGTGTCGCGCGAGTACGGCGGACAGGGCCGCGGCGACGTGGTTGTCGTCCTCGACGAGCAGCAGTCTCATCCCGGCCCCCTCCGGTTCAGCGGTCGTACGGTCTGGGTACTGGCGCGCCGTGTAGCTCACGCGCGCGTGCACCATGGCAGTGACGCCGATGGACAAAGACGGCGTCAAGAGCGTTCCGGTTGCCCGTCGGTTCCGTTATCCGGCCGATACGCACACGAGGGGCAAGTGCTACGACACGTGTCCGTTTGCTATCGGATCGTGATGCTCAGATCTCCCTCAGATGTGATGACGCAGGTCACAGCCCCTCATTACTGTCCTCGGAAACCCGAGGAGGACGGAGTCCGAGAGCGATGACCAAAGTACCGGTGGCCAAGGAAGACGTGGCCACGTCCGACGAACTGGTCGTCCTGAAGAGCGTCAACAAGCACTTCGGCGCGTTGCATGTGCTCCAGGACATCGACCTGACGATCGCCCGCGGCGAGGTCGTCGTGGTCATCGGGCCCTCCGGGTCCGGAAAGTCGACTCTGTGCCGCACCATCAACCGCCTGGAGACGATCGACTCGGGCACCATCGCGATCGACGGCAGGCCCCTGCCCCAGGAGGGCAAGGAGCTGGCCCGGCTGCGGGCCGACGTCGGGATGGTCTTCCAGTCCTTCAACCTCTTCGCGCACAAGACCGTGCTCGAGAACGTGATGCTGGGGCAGCTCAAGGTCCGCAAGGCGGACAAGAAGCAGGCCGAGGAGAACGCCCGGGCGCTGCTCGACCGGGTCGGCGTGGGCACCCAGGCCGACAAGTACCCCGCCCAGCTGTCCGGCGGCCAGCAGCAGCGCGTGGCGATCGCGCGGGCGCTGGCGATGGGCCCGAAGGTCATGCTCTTCGACGAGCCGACCTCCGCCCTCGACCCCGAGATGATCAACGAGGTCCTCGAGGTCATGCAGCAGCTCGCCCGCGAGGGCATGACGATGGTCGTCGTCACCCACGAGATGGGCTTCGCACGATCGGCTGCGAACCGGGTGGTCTTCATGGCCGACGGCCGGATCGTCGAACAGGCTGCGCCCGACCAGTTCTTCAGCAACCCGCGCAGCGACCGGGCCAAGGACTTCCTGTCCAAGATCCTGCACCACTGACGGCGCGCCACCCGGGCGCCCTGGGTCGCCTTTTCCCACGGACCTCGTTCCTCACCATTCGAAGGATGTTCAGCATGAAGCTCCGCAAGGTCACCGCCGCCTCGGCCGCCGTACTCGCCCTGACCGTGGGCGCCACCGCGTGCGGCGGCGGCAAGAAGGACGACAACGGCTCCTCGGGCGGTGGCGGCAAGAAGATCGCCATCGGTATCAAGTACGACCAGCCGGGCCTCGGCCAGCAGACCCCGCAGGGCTACGCGGGCTTCGACGTCGACGTGGCCACCTATGTCGCCAAGAAGCTCGGTTACAGCGCCGACCAGATCGAGTGGAAGCAGTCGAAGAGCGCCGACCGCGAGACCATGCTGCAGCGCGGTGACGTGCAGTTCATCGCCGCCACCTACTCGATCACCCCGGAGCGTCAGCAGAAGGTCGACTTCGCCGGTCCGTACCTGCTGGCCCACCAGGACGTGCTGCTGCGTGCGGACGACACGAAGATCAAGGCTCCCAAGGACCTGAACGGCAAGAACCTGTGTTCGGTGTCTGGTTCGACGTCGGCCCAGAACCTCAAGACCAAGCTGGGTCTCAACCCCAACCTCCAGACGTACCCGACCTACTCGGCCTGTCTCTCGGGCCTGCAGAGCGGCGCCATCGAAGCCCTCACCACGGACGACTCGATCCTCGCCGGTTACGCCGCCCAGGCCCAGTTCAAGGGCAAGTTCAAGCTCGGCGGCTTCAAGATGACCAACGAAAACTACGGCATCGGCGTCAAGAAGGGCAGCGACCTCAAGGCCAAGATCAACAAGGCCCTCGAGGAGATGGTCTCCGACGGCTCCTGGAAGGCGGCCGTGCAGAAGAACTTCGGCCCGGCCAACTACAAGAACGAGCCCGCCCCGAAGATCGGCGACATCAAGAGCTGAGGCAACCCCCGCCCGGTGCGCCGCTCCTGACGGCGGCGCACCGGGGCATCCTTACACGCGGAAGCGCGGGAGATCGTGTTCGACTTTCTTGACAAGTACGACGTGCTGGGAGCGTTCTGGACGACAGTGCAGCTGACGCTGCTGTCGGCCGCGGGCTCCCTGGTCTGGGGCACTCTGCTGGCCGCCATGCGGGTGGGCCCGGTACCGCTGATGCGCGGTTTCGCCACCGCCTACGTGAACATCGTGCGGAACATCCCGCTCACGGTGATCATCCTGTTCTCCTCGCTGGGCCTCAGCCAGACGCTGGGAATCACCCTCGGCGCGCACGACTTCCAGGTCCAGGGCTTCCGGCTGGCCGTGCTCGGTCTGATCGTCTACACCGCGACCTTCGTGTGCGAGGCGATCCGGGCCGGCATCAACACCGTGCCGGTCGGCCAGGCGGAGGCCGCCCGCGCCATCGGTCTGAGCTTCCCCCAGGTGCTGTTCCTGGTCGTGCTGCCGCAGGCCTTCCGCGCGGCCGTCGGCCCGCTGACCAACGTGCTGATCGCGCTGACGAAGAACACGACGGTGGCCTCCGCGATCGGCGTGGCGGAGGCAGCACTCCTGATGAAGAAGATGATCGAGAACGAAGCGCAGTTGCTGGCGATCTCCGCGGTCATCGCCCTCGGGTTCGTCTGCCTGACCCTGCCGACGGGTCTGATCCTCGGCTGGGTCGGCAAGAAGGTGGCGGTCAAGCGATGACTTCGGTTCTTTACGACGCCCAGGGCCCGCGCGCCAAGCGGCGCAACGTCCTCTACACGGCCCTCTTCCTGGTCGCCATGGCGGCCGTCGTGTGGTGGGTGTACAAGGCCCTCGACGACAAGGGACAGCTGGAGTGGGCCCTGTGGAAGCCCTTCTTCAGCGGCACCGCGGCGTACTCGACGTACATCTGGCCCGGTCTGGAAAACACCCTGAAGGCGGCGGCGCTGGCGATGGTCATCGCGCTTCCGCTGGGTGCCGTCCTCGGTATCGCCCGGCTCTCGGACCACATGTGGGTGCGCGTGCCGGCCGCGGTCGTGGTCGAGTTCTTCCGTGCGATCCCCGTCCTGGTCCTGATGATCTTCGGGCTCGCGCTCTTCGCCCAGTACACCGACGTCAGTTCGGACGACCGACCGTTCTACGCGGTCGTGACCGGTCTGGTGCTGTACAACGCGTCGGTGCTCGCGGAGATCGTCCGCGCGGGCATCCTCACCCTGCCGAAGGGCCAGTCCGAGGCGGCCATGGCGATCGGCCTGCGCAAGGGTCAGGTCATGCGGCTCATCCTGCTGCCGCAGTCGGTCACCGCGATGCTCCCGGCGATCGTCAGCCAGTTGGTCGTCGTCGTGAAGGACACGGCCCTCGGCGGCGCGGTGCTCACCTTCCCCGAACTGCTGTCCTCGGCCAACCCGATGTCCGGCTACTACGGCAACATCATCGCCTCGCTCACCGTCGTCGCCGTGATCTACATCGTCATCAACTTCTCGCTGACCTCGTTCGCGGGCTGGCTGGAGGGCCGGCTGCGGAGGCGCAAGAAGTCGACGGGCGTGGTGCTCGGATTCCAGGACGTGGCGGACATCGCGGGTACGGCGGCGACCGGAGACGGCGTCGGCGCCGGGGCCGGCCCTGCCGGGCTCGCCTGACGCCTCGTCACGTCACCCGTACGGCGCGCAGAGGCAGTGGCATGATCGCCACTGCCTCTGGTCACTTGACGCAAACTCTGCCAATGGGTTGCATACGTTCTGTGACCGTGCACCTCGCTTCACCTTCCTGTTCCTCTCCGTCCGTCAGGGCACCACTGCGGACAGGAGGCGCTGCGCCGTGGACCCGGTGATCATCGTCGGAGCGGGGCCGGTCGGGCTCACGCTCGCCCTGGCGCTGGCCCGCCAGGAGGTGCCGTCCGTCGTCCTGGACGAGGGCCCCGGCAAGGGCGAGCCACGCCCGGCGCGCACCGCCGTGCTGCGCGAGGACACGGCCGCGCTGCTGGAGCGGCTGACGAAAGTGGCGCTCGGTGAGCACGGCGTGCGCTGGGCCGGATGGCGGTCTCTGCGGCGCAAGCAGGTGATGAACGAGGTCGTCTTCGGCGAGCGTGACGCCGCCCCGCTGCACATCGCCCAGCACGTCGTCACGAGCGCCCTGCGCGCCGCCGTCGCCGACGAGCCGCTGGTCAAGGTCGCCGTGGACAGCCGCCTGGACTCGATCGAGCAGGAGCGTTCCGGCGTCACCGCGCACACCCGTGGGCCGAAGGGCATCTGGTGGCGTGGCAGTTATCTGGTCGGCTGCGACGGACCCCGCTCCACCGTGCGCAAACTCCAGGACATCCGCTTCCCGGGCCGTACCGCGGTGGAGCGACACGCGGTCGCCGCGCTGCGCGTGGAACTTCCTTGGGAGGGCCGGGCGTTGCTCCATCGGATGCCGCCGTGGCGGCAGTCCGGGCCCTCGGCCGGGGAGGTGACCGCCCGCCCCCTCCCGGACGGCGTGTGGCGCCTGGACTGGCTGCTGCCACCGGGCAAGGAGCTGGTCACGCCCGAGACCCTGGTGGCCCGGATCCGCGAGACCCTCGCGGGCTGGACGAACGGCTCCACACCGGCGTACGAGCTGCTCGACACCGGTGTCCACATGGTGCACCACCGGCTGGCCCGCCGCTGGCGCGTCGGCCGGGTCCTGCTCGCCGGGGACGCGGCCCATCTGCTCGGCGCACTCGGCACCCAGGGGCTGGACGAGGGCCTCCGGGACGCCGACAACCTCGCCTGGAAGCTGGCCGTGGTCTGGCACCACGGCCCGCACGAGGCGCTGCTGGACAGCTATCAGGCCGAGCGGCGCGCGCTGATCACCGCCCGGCTGCGCGCCGCGGACCTGGCGCTGCCGGTGCTGCGCGGGGCCGGCGGCCTGCGCCAGATGGTCCCGGGCACGGCCCGCGGCCACGACGTGCTGCTCACGGACGGTCACCTGGGGCGCGGTCCCCTCGGCGCGCCGGGGGCGTACGCCGACTCCCCGCTGGCGCCCCGGCACCTGCAGGGCGAGATCCCCGTCGACACCCCGCCCGGCGCACAGGTCACCGACGTACGGGTCACCGCGGAGGACGGTTCCTTCGTCCAGCTGCGCGACCGGCTGGGCCGCGGCGCGCTGCTCGTCGTGCTGATCGCGCCGGGCACGGGCGTGTGGGCCCGCAAGCACTGGGTGTCCGCCGGGGTCATGCCCCGCCTCGCGGCCGCGGTGACCGCGCTGCCGCACCCGGCCGAGCTCCTGGTGGCGGAGGAGTACCCGGGTGCGCCGGCGCACAGCGTGCTGCTCGTGCGCCCCGACGGCCACCTGGTCACCACGTTGAGCGGGGTCCGTCCGGCCGACCTCTACGCGGCGGCGGAGGCGACGCTGGGCGGCGCGGTGAAGGAGGAGGCGGAGGCGGAGGCGGAAGCCGGCTC
Source organism: Streptomyces durhamensis (assembly GCF_000725475.1). Lineage (NCBI taxonomy): Bacteria > Bacillati > Actinomycetota > Actinomycetes > Kitasatosporales > Streptomycetaceae > Streptomyces > Streptomyces durhamensis. The sequence continues at coordinate 38,961 of NZ_JNXR01000011.1, read as the reverse complement.
CGGCGTGCGCTGACCGCGCGCCCTGTCACCCTCCGTCCACATGGTGACGGTGAGTTGACCGGAGTACCCCGACATGCTGTACTCCGGACCATGACCGACACCTGTGTGCGCCTGTGGCGGAGGGTCCATATGGACCTCGTCCGCTATGCGGGCTGCGTGTGTCGTCCGTCCTGCTGAATTCGCCTTCCTTTTTCGGGCGCCGTCGCGCGCCCGTTCCGCGAACCCACTTCAGGACGGTGTGTCCGTGTCTGTTCCCTCTCCTTCCGCGTCCCCTGCCGTCGGTTCGGCACCCACGCAGGCGGACCTCTTCGACTTCGTACGACGTACGGCCGCCGACGCCGAGCTGATCGCCTCCCTGCCGCTCGACCCCGAGGGCCGCACCTGGGTGCGGCTGCAGGGACCGGGAGGCAGTGAGGCCTGGCTGATCGGCTGGCCGCCCGGCACCGGGACCGGCTGGCACGACCACGCCGACTCGGTCGGCGCGTTCCTCACCGCCTCCGGCGAACTCAGGGAGAACTCGCTCGCCGCCCGGCTGCCCACCGACGGCTGGAAGACCCTGGAACTCTCCGAGGGCGTGGACCGCGAACGCCGGCTGCCGGCCGGCGAGGGCCGTGCGTTCGGCCATCACCATGTCCACGAGGTCCTCAACGAGTCCCGCGAACGCCACGCGATCTCCGTCCACGCCTACCACCCGCCGCTGCCGCGGATCCGCCGTTACAGTCGCACCGGCCAGGTGCTGCGCCTGGAGCAGGTCGAACGCCCGGAGGACTGGCAGTGAGCGGCACCCTCGGCCGAGCGCCGGTCGGCATCGACGCGTTGCTGGAGCGGGTCCGCGCGGACTACCGGCGCATCGAGGCACGTGAGGCGCACGAGGCGGCGCGGAGCGGTACGGCGCTGCTGGTCGACATCCGCTATGCGGCCCTGCGGGAGCGGGACGGGCTGATTCCCGGTGCCCTCGTCATCGAGCGCAACGAGCTGGAGTGGCGCCTCGATCCGCAGGGCAGCCACCGCGTTCCCGAGGCCACCGGTCACGACCTGCGCGTCGTGGTGATCTGCAACGAGGGCTACGCCTCCAGTCTCGCCGCCGCCTCCCTCCACCAACTGGGCCTGCACCGGGCGACGGACCTGGTGGGCGGCTTCCAGGCGTGGCGCGCGGCGGGACTCCCGGTGGAGCCGGCGAGCCCCTGATCCGCGGCGCCCGCGGGGACCTGGAGCACAGCGGGCACCGGAAGCGCTCGGAACCCCCGTGTCCCGGCACGGGGGTTCCTCGCGGTCCGTCCCGGCTCCTACTCCTTCGCCGTGGCCACCGTCACCGCCGGCACCCGCAGCACCGCCCGCCCCGGAACCGAGCTGGCCACGAGCGCGAGCAGGCCCGCGATCCCGACGACGGTGACATAGAGCAGAGGCGTGACCGACGGCGCCGCACGGCCCGTCATCCCGGCGCTGAACGCGGTGAGCACGGCGAGGGCGATCCCGCTGCCGAGCGAGGTGGCGAGGAACAGGACGGACAGCACCTCGGTGCGCAGCATCCGGAGCACCTGACGGCGGGTCGCGCCGGCGAGGCGGAGCAGGGCGAACTCCCGGACACGCTCTGCCACGGACATGGCGAGCGTGTTGACGACGGCGATGGCGGTGAAAGCCAGCACGAGCCCCATGGCGAGATAGTTGACCTCGGCGTTCGTCCGCTGCCGGTCCGCCTGCAGAGCGTCGGCGTCGGCCGGCGAAAGAATCCGCAGCCCCGGGAACTCACGGAGTGTAGTCGCGAGTTGTGTCTGTGTACGGGTCGTGCCGACGAGGACGGAGGAGGCGAGCGGGTTGTCGACGTGGCGGGCGACGAGGTCGTGGGAGAAGGTGAAGTCACCGAAGCCGAGACCCCGGGCGTAGACGGCGGCGACGGTGAGCGTGGCGGGCGTGCCGTCACCGAGGGTGAGTTTCAGGGTGCTGCCGGGCTTCACATGGTGCTGGTCCGCGGCCAGCTGACTGACGGCGACCGTGCCGGGGCCGAGCCGGTCGAGGGAGCCGGCGGTGACCTGCGGATCCCAGGTGCGGGTCAGACCCGCCGGGGTGACGCCCTGCGCGGGGTACTTGTCGAGGCCCACGCGGATGGTCGTCCGGACGACTTCGGTGACGGTGTCGTCTCCCGTGCGCAGCCGTCGGGCGGCCTCTGCGGGGACGCCCGGCCCCTGCGCGGCGACGACCCAGTCGGCTCGGACACCTGCGCGGGCCTGGCTGCGGGCGGCGTCGCCGAGCGTGGACTGGACGAACAGCACGGTGCAGGTCATGCCGATGAGCAGGGTGAGGGGGGTGACGACGGAGGCCATACGGGCGGCGTTGCCGCGCAGGTTGGCGGTGGCGAGGCGGCCGCCGTGGCCGGTGAGCCGGAGCGGGCCGGCGAGCAGCAGCGCGGCCGCCTCGACGAGCAGGGGACCGAGCAGGGCGACGGAGGTGGACAGGACGACGACGGCGAGGAAGGTCACGGGCGTCGAGGCGGGCTCGGTGCGCAGGGAGGTGAGGACGACGACGAGGACGGCTCCACCGGCGAGCAGCAGCAGTCCGGCGGCTGTCCGCCCCCAGGCGGGACGGGTCCGCTCGGCCCTGGCCTCGGCCAGAGCCTCGGTCGGGCGGATCCGGGCGATCCTGCGGGAGGCGATCCGGGCTGCTGCCCAGGCACCGAGCAGGGTGGCGGCGAGGGCGGCGAGCGGCGGGAAGACACTGACGGTGTGCTCGAGCGTGTCGGGTACGGCGCCCAGGGCGACGAACCTGGCGTGCAGCCAGCTGCCCAGCGGCAGCCCGAGCAGCGCGCCCGTGGTGCCCGCCGCCGTGCCGACGATCAGCGCCTCCCGGCCGAGGAGCTTGCGGATCTGCCCGGGCGTGGCGGCGATGGCGCGGAGCAGGGCGAGTTCGCGGTGGCGCTGCTGCACGGTGAGCGCGAAGGTGCCGACGACCACGAGCACCGCCACCAGCAGTGAGGTTCCGCCCATGGCGCCGCCCATGCTGACCAGCCGGGTGCGGGCGGCAGCGGCGTCCAGGAACTCCACGGGCCCACGGGCTGCCCCGGTGCTGACCTGGGCAGTGGTGCCGTGCAGAGCCCGCGCCACGGCGTCGCGCACCTGCCCGGCGTCCGTCCCCTTGGCCGGCAGTACGCCGAAGGCGCTGACCTGCCCCCGGTGCGCGGCCAGCCGGCGGGCCTCGGCGGCGGAGAAGAACAGGGACGTCTGGTGGCGTACGGCGGTGGCAGGGGTGGCGATACCGGTGATGCGGTAACCACGCGGGGCCCGCGTGGACTGCACGGCGAGCCGGTCACCGGGCCGCAGCCCGGCCCGTGCCGCGAGGTCGCTGTCGATGACCAGATCCCCGTCGGACGTGGGCGCGCTGCCGGCGGTCAGCCGGTACGGCGTCAGCACGGCGGATTCCCAGGCATGTCCGTAGGCGGTACGGCCGCCGGTGCCGGCCGGGGTCAACGGCTGGGCGAGGAAGGTGAGTTCGGGCACCACCCGGGCCACACCGGGGACATGGGAGAGTCTGGTGCGCAGTTCCTGTGGGAGCCAGGCGCGCTCGGCGATGGGTTTCGCCTTGTGCTTGACCTTGGTCTTGCCCTTCTTGTGCTTGACGGTGGTCTGGTGGACGTACTGGTCGCCGGAGACCACGACGGGGGCGGCGGCGTAGCGCTCGGTGCGGATGGTGCCACGCAGGCCGGTGTCGAGGAGGGTGCCACAGGCGGTGATCAGAGCGGCCGCGCACATCAACGCGAGGAAGGCGCCGAGAAAACCCGCCTTTCGTGCACGGACGGTCCGGAGGGCGTATCGCAGCATCATCGAGCGGGCTCTCTTCTGTTGTGCGCGTCGGCTGGGTCGTACGCGGCCGGCCTCGGCGGGGTGCGTGCCATGGTCCGGAGCGTGCGTACAGAATCGTCCGCGCGGGGCCGGGAGAGCACTGCGGTGGTCCGGCGTCTTCGGCGGGGGTTAACCCCACCGAGTACCTTCAGCAGCCCGGCGGGACCCGCGATCCGAAGCCGCCCGCGCCGCCCCGGGGACTCAGAAGTCCCCTTCTCCGAGGAACTCCGTGTCCTCGCCCTCTTCCTCCAGGGCCTGGCGGACGACCCGCAGGGCCATGCCCTCGGGGTAGCCCTTGCGGGCGAGCATGCCGGCGAGGCGGCGGAGCCGCTTGTCGCGGTCGAGGCCTCGGGTGGCGCGCAGTTTGCGGGCCACGAGCTCCCGGGCCGTCGTCTCCTCCTGCTCGGAGTCGAGCTGGGAGACGGCCTCGTCGATCAGCGCCGAGTCGACCCCCTTGGTGCGCAGCTCCCGGGCGAGCGCCCGGCGCGCGAGTCCCCGCCCATGGTGCCGGGACTCCACCCAGGCGTCCGCGAACGCGCTGTCGTCGATCAGCCCGACCTCCTCGAACCGCGACAGCACCTCCTCGGCCGCGTCCTCGGGGATCTCCCGCTTACGCAGGGCGTCCGCGAGTTGCTTGCGGGTGCGCGGGGTCCCGGTGAGCAGGCGCAGGCAGATCGCCCGTGCCCGCTCAACCGGGTCCCCTGAAGACTCCCCCCGCTCGGCCCTCGACGAGGAAGGGGGGCCTTCGTCCTCACCGGGCGCGTCCCCGAAGCCGCGCCGCCGCCGGCCCCGCCCCCGGCCGCCCCGCGGGCCGACGCCACTGCCGGAGTCGTGGCCGGACGAGCCACCCCCGTACGGGTCGCCGCCCGTGCCGCCCGGGTGGGCGTCGCCGTCGTCCCCGCGGCCCCCGGGTCCGCGGTACTCGTCGTGCCCGCCCTGACCGTCCTCCCCGTGTCCGTCGTCACCGCCCCGAGCGGAGTGCGGGTAGCCTCCGCTGCCCCTTCCCCGCAGGGGGCCGGGGGTGGCGGCGTACTCGTACTCGGCCCAGTCGGTTCGTCGTGTCACGGGTCAGCTCTTGGCTGCGGCGGCCTTGGGCTTGGTGGCCTTGGCGGCTGCCGGGGCGGGCGTCGTCTTGGCGTCGTCGGCTGCAGCGCTGGTGACCGCCGCGTCCGTGCCCGGCTCGGCGGCGGGCTCCTCGGGCCGGACCCCGACGCCCAGCTTCTCCTTGATCTTCTTCTCGATCTCGTTGGCCAGGTCGGGGTTGTCCTTGAGGAAGTTGCGCGCGTTCTCCTTGCCCTGGCCGAGCTGGTCGCCCTCGTACGTGTACCAGGCGCCGGCCTTGCGGACGAAGCCGTGCTCCACGCCCATGTCGATCAGGCCGCCCTCGCGGCTGATGCCCTGGCCGTAGAGGATGTCGAACTCGGCCTGCTTGAAGGGCGGGGCGACCTTGTTCTTGACGACCTTGCAGCGGGTGCGGTTACCGACTGCCTCCGTGCCGTCCTTCAGGGTCTCGATGCGGCGGATGTCGATGCGCACCGAGGCGTAGAACTTCAGCGCCCGGCCACCCGTCGTGGTCTCCGGGGAGCCGAACATCACGCCGATCTTCTCGCGGAGCTGGTTGATGAAGATCGCGGTGGTCTTGGACTGGTTGAGCGCGCTGGTGATCTTCCGCAGGGCCTGGCTCATCAGACGGGCCTGCAGACCGACGTGGCTGTCGCCCATCTCGCCCTCGATCTCCGCGCGCGGGACGAGCGCGGCGACGGAGTCGATGACGATGAGGTCGAGCGCGCCGGAGCGGACGAGCATGTCCACGATCTCCAGGGCCTGCTCGCCGTTGTCCGGCTGGGAGAGGATCAGGTTGTCGATGTCGACGCCGAGCTTGCGCGCGTACTCGGGGTCGAGGGCGTGTTCGGCGTCCACGAAGGCGACCTGGCCGCCGGCCTTCTGCGCGTTCGCCACCGCGTGCAGGGTCAGGGTCGTCTTACCGGAGGACTCCGGTCCGTAGATCTCCACGACACGGCCGCGCGGCAGGCCACCGACGCCGAGGGCGACGTCGAGCGCGGTCGACCCGGTCGGGATGACCTCGATGGGCTCCTTCGACCGCTCGCCCATGCGCATGACCGCGCCCTTGCCGAATTGCCGTTCAATCTGTGCGAGCGCGGCGTCGAGCGCCTTCTCGCGGTCGGTTCCTGCCATGGGTTCCACCCGGTTTGCTTGAGTCGATCGCTTCACGTCAAAGACGCTAACGCCTGCCACTGACAATGCGCCCCGACGCAGGCCCAGCCTGTGGATAACCGAGGGACTTCCTCCAGCAAAACGGGACGAAATCCACCACCCGAAGCCTCGCCTGAGCCTCCATGAGAATGGATGTTCGATTTTCGTGTCAAGCGCCACCACGTCTGCGGAGGGGGCGCCTGAGCCGCCATGCTCAGGCGCCCCGCGCCGCCCGGTCCGGCTTTCCAGGTCAGGACGGGTGGGACTCGGTCAACCCGGTGGGAACCTGCCACTCGTAGCGGCGGCCCTTGTTGCTCAGCCGCAGGCCGTTCTTGAAGACGACCAGACCCAGCTCGCTCGCCGCCTTCGCCGCAAGGGGCGCCGTGTCGCCGGCCTTCCCGTAGCCGTAGTTCAGCACGGACCCGGCCTGAAGCGCCGACTTGGTGAGGTCCGCCGGCGGAACCTTGACGAGGTCGGCGGCCTGGTCCCCGATCAGGTGCCGGATCAGTGTCGGCCCGGCTCCGGCGAAGACCGGTCCGGGCAGGACCTCACGGATGAAGTCGAGCACGCCCTTGGTCAGGGCGATGCCGGCCTCCGAGGACTTCTGCTGGCGCCGCAGGATGGTGTCGAAGAGCTCCGCGCCCTCGTCGAAGGAAGACGGGTTCAGCCGGTCATCGACCCCCAGGACGTACCCGACGATCCGCCAGACATGGAAGAAGGCGTCGCGGTCCCTGGGCGGCAGGTCGACACCGAGTCGGCCGAGCCCCCGTGGGATGACCACCGAGAAGCTCATCAGCGTCCCGGCCAGGTCCTCCTGGTTGACCGGCAGGCCCCACGCCCGGGTCCAGTCGCCCTGCCGGCCGACGTGGTAGCGCATGGTCGCGTGCAGCAGGCGGATCTTCTGTGCCGAGCGGATCCCACGCCCGCGGGGCTCCAGGCCCCCGTCGTCGAGGACGTCGACCACGAACTGCGAGGTCTCCATCAGCCTGCGGTACACCCCCGAGGTCAGGCGCTGCGAACGTGCGAGCACCTGGGCCCCGTCTCCGCAGCCGTAGCACAGGGGGAGGGAGGCGCACAGCAGTGTCGAGACGACCAGCGTCTCGTAGCGTCCCAGCAAGGCGCGACCGCGCTCGATCAGCTCCCGGTCGGCCCACTCGGGCAGTGCGGAGGTCTGCTCGAAGTACCGCTGGAGCCGGGACGGCAGGCCGGCGGGCAGTGCGTCGCCGTTCTTGCCGAACGCGAGCAGCGCCTGCCGCACCTCTTCCTGCCTCCCCAGCTCGTAGATCTCGGCGATCGCGGCGTCGCCCACCGCGTCACCGGTCCCCCGCATCCGGTCCAGCACGTCGTTCGTCCACACACCGGCAGGCATTCCGGCCTCCTGGAAGCAGGTCATGGGCGACTCCCGGACGGAGCCGTCGGCCAACGCACGCATGATCACACACCGTGGCAGATCGAATACTTTGAGCGATCAGTTTTTGGACATGCCAAGGTCCGGGCGCCGCCGAAGAACGCCCCCCGCGACCGGCGCCACTCACACTTCGCCGACGCTGCTCACACCTCACCGGCACAGGACATCGGCCTCGGGCACCGCTGCTTCCCGTGGTGTACGGCGGGTGCCTTCGGCCGGACGACGACCGCGCGGGCCGCTCCCGGGAGCCTTGGCCCATGAAGAATCCCCGCGCCGTCGACCGGCTCTGTCACGCGACGGGGCTGCTCCTCGTCCTGTCCGGTCTCGTGCATCTGCTGGTGTTCGCGGTCGACGGCGGCCCGTGGGACGGCCCCGTCTCCTGGCGCAAGCCCGTCACCTTCGGGCTCTCCTTCGGGCTGACGCTGATCGCGATCACCTGGGTCACGTCGTACCTGCGTGTCGGTCCGCGGCTGCGCTCGGCCCTTTTGCTCGTCTTCTCCGCCGACTGCGTGGTGGAGGTCGGCGGGATCACCCTCCAGGCGTGGCGCCGGGTGCCCTCGCACCTGAACATGGAGACCCGCTTCGACACCGCGGTGTCCATGACGCTCGCGGTGGGCGGCGGCGTGCTCGTCGCCCTGCTCACGGTCTTCGCCGTCGCATCCTTCCGGCACCGGCCGGCAGGCCCCGCCGGCATGCCGCTCGCGGTCCGCTCCGGGTTCGCGCTCCTGCTGGTGGCGCTGGCGTCCGGGGCGGCGATGATCGCGCGCGGCGTCGTACTGACCAGGACCGGCCACCAGGAGGCCGCCTACCACTCGACCGCCCCGCTCAAGCCCCTGCACGGCGTGAGCCTGCACGCCGTGCTCGTCCTGCCCGCGCTGGCCTGGCTGCTGTCCCGCTCGCCCTGGAGCGAGCGGACCCGCCGGCGGATCGTTGCCACGGCGGCCGGCTGTTACGCGGCCGCGGTCGCCGGGGCGGGGGTGTGGGCGGTGCTGACGTACTGAGGACAGGACCGGCCATGCGGAAGACGGGACCGGCGCGGCACCGGCCCTACGCCTCCTCCGTCTCGGGCTCAGCGGCCCGCAGCCGGCGTATCCGCGCCAGCATCCCGGGGCCGCCCGGCCCCCGGCCGCGGTGTCCGTACACCCTGGGGTCGTCCGTGACGGCGTACCGCTTCACGTACGCCCCGAGGAACGCCTGGAGGGTGGCCACCGCCGGGATGGCGATCAGCGCACCGACGGCGCCCAGCAGCGCGGTGCCCGCGATGACGGAGCCGAAGGCGACCGCCGGGTGGATGTCGACCGTCTTGGACGTCAGCTTGGGCTGGAGCATGTAGTTCTCGAACTGCTGGTAGACCACGACGAAGACCAGCACCCACACCGCGTACCAGGGCGCGACGGTGAACGCGATCAGCATCGGCAGCGCCCCCGCGAGGTAGGTGCCGATGGTGGGGATGAACTGCGAGACCAGACCCACCCAGACACCGAGCACGGGCGCGTACGGCACGCCCAGGGCCTGGAGCAGGATGTAGTGGGCGATGCCGGAGATGAGCGCCATCAGACCGCGCGAGTAGAGGTAGCCACCCGTCTTGTCGACGGCGATCTCCCAGGCGCGCAGTACCTCGGCCTGGCGGGCGGGCGGCAGCACGGAGCACAGCGCGCGGCGCAGCCGGGGACCGTCGGCGGCGAAGTAGAACGAGAACAGCCCCACCGTCAGCAGCTGGAACAGCCCGCCGAGCACCTGCGCGGAGACGTCGAGGACCCCGGCGGCGCTGTTCTGCGCGTACTTGCGCAGCCAGTCGGAGTGCAGCAGGCCTTCCTGGACGTCCACACGCCGCAGCTCCGTGTGGAAGGTCTCATTGATCCAGTTGATGAGCGAGTCAAGGTAGGCCGGGAAGCCTTCGACCATCTTGATGATCTGGCCGGCCAGCATGGAGCCGAGCAACGTGACGAACCCGGCGGCGACGATCGTCAACCCGAGGAAGACCAGGAAGGTCGCGAGCCCCCGGCGCATGCCGCGGGAGGCCATCCGGCTCACCGCGGGCTCTATCGCCAGGGCCAGGAAGAATGCGATCAACATGTTGATCAACAGCCCGGTCAGCTGGTGGAAGGCCCAGCTGCCGAGCTGGAACGCGGCGATCAGCGCGAGCGCGAGCACCATCGCGCGCGGCAGCCAGCGCGGCATGCGGCCGGCCGCAGCGACGGCGCCGGGGGCCGGGGGCCGGTCCGGCGGTGTCGTACCGGTCGGTGCCGCCTGCCGGGGCAGCGGCTCGTTGGTCTCGTCAGTGGGTGCCACGCGCCAAGTCTCGCCCACGCCACCGACAACCTGCGCCCACCTGCGGTCTTCGTGACCGATCGGTGCCGTAGGACCCCGAGCCGCACGGACGATCCGGGGCGTTTCGGGCAGCGCCCGGGCCGGGGCGTCAGCGCCGCTCGCCCGGTACCTGCATGACCGTGCAGACCACGCGCCACACGTCCTTCGCGTCCCAGCCGGCGGCCAGCGCCTCCTTCACCGTGCGCCCGCCGAGCTCCGACATGACGTGATCGCGTGCGAAGGTGTCGGCGTACCCCGGACCGAAGTGTTCCGCCATCCGCTGCCAGAAGACCGTCAACCGCATGACTCCAGTATCCCGCCCCTGGGGGTGGGCCCCGGCCGGGAGCGCTTGCCGAGACCGCTTTCCGCCCTACGGTCTGACGCATGGCCGAAACCGGAGCTTCCCCACTCCCCTCCACGCCCCCGGCGCGCTCCCCGCTCTTCCGCGCCGAGCAGTTCGTGTGGCTCACCGCGCGCGTGCTGGAGCAGCGCCTGTTCGCGCACCACTTCCTGCACGGCACCCCGGACGCGGTGGAAGCGGCACTGGACGCCTACCGCAACGAGGACGGCGGATACGGGCACGCGCTGGAGCCGGATCTGCGCGGCCCGGTGAGCCAGCCTCTGCACACCGCGCACGCGCTGCGCGTCCTTGACGCCATCGGGCGCTGCGGCGGGCAGCGGGTCGAGCGCGTGTGCCGCTACCTGACCTCGGTCTCCAGCGCGGACGGCGCCCTGCCGGCGATCCGCCCCAGCCAGCGCGGGTATCCCACGGCACCGTTCGTCCCGATCGTCGACGATCCTCCCAGCGAGCTGCTCGCCACCGGACCGGTGGTCGGGCTGCTGCACCGCAACGAGGTGTGGCACGCCTGGCTGTTCCGGGCCACCGACTTCTGCTGGCAGGCCGTGGAGTCCCTGGAGAAGTCCCACCCGTACGAGGTGGAGGCCGCCGTGGTGTTCCTGGACGCCGCTCCCGACCGCTCGCGCGCGCAGGCCGCCGCGGACCGGCTCGGCCGCATGGTGCGCGAGCAACGGCTCGCGGTGCTCGACCCGAACCGGCCGGGCGCGTATCCGGTCGCGTCCGGCTACGCCCCCGGCGAGCACCACTTCCCGCACGACTTCGCCAGGAGTCCGGAGTCACTCGCGCGCGCGTGGTTCACGGACGACGAGATGGCCCGGTCCCTGGACCACCTGGCCGCGGAGCAGCAGGACGACGGCGGCTGGCCGGTCCGATGGCGCCAGTGGGCCCCGGCCCCCGCACTGGAGGCACGCGCCATGGTCACCATCGAGGCGCTGCGCACCCTGCGGGCGTACGGCCGTTTCGTCGGCTGAGCCGATGCCCCGCGGCGGCCGGCCGCGTCCCGCGGGGCGGCAAAACCGGGTCACCTCACGCGCGAGGCCGACCGCAATCGCGGAACCCGTGTGCGGTACCGGACCCACCCGTCACCCTCCCATGGCCCGTACGCCCGCCGTCACCACCACGGCAGCCGCCACGACCAGCAGGAACGGCGCGCGCAGCAGCAGCGCCACGGCGGCCGCGCCGAGTCCGGCGACCCGTGCGTCCAGCACGAGCGCGTGCCCGTCGGCGAAGGTCTGCTGGGCCGTGAGCGCCGCGAGCAGGGCGACGGGCAGCAGGGCGGCGAGCCGCCGGACGAACGGCCGCTCCATGGCGCCCGCGGGCACCAGCAGCCCGGCGAGCTTGACGGCGTAGCAGCCGACGGCGGTCAGGCCGATCGCGATCCAGGTGTTCACCGGTCCTCCTTCGGCTTTGTCGGTCCATCCGCCCCGCGGGGCCCCTCCGCGGCCCCTGCGGCGCGTCGGCCTCGTCCCATCCGGCGGCCCTCGGCGACCAGCGCGATCGGCGCCGCCAGGGCCGCCACCAGGACCGGGACACCGGCCGGCAGGACGGGCAGGAGGCCGAGGCCCAGCAGGATCGCGAGGCCCGCCACCGTACGCTCGGTGGCCGTCTTCAGCATGGGCGCGAGCAGAGCGAGGAAGACGGCGGGCCCGGCCGCGTCCAGTCCCCACGCGCGCGTGTCGCCGATGGCCTTGGCACCGAGCGCACCGAGCAGCGTGGTGAGGTTCCAGAGCACGTACAGCGTGAGCCCGGTGACGGTGAAGCCGATCCGCCGGGCGCGCCGGGTCGGCTGGGCCAGGGTGACCGCCGTGGTCTCGTCGTTTGCGCCCGCGCACCGGCCCCGGCCCGTCCGCGTTCCAACGCCCCCGCTCCGGCCCCGGCTCGCCTGGGTTCCTGCGCTCGCGCTGGTAGGCCCCCGGCGGCACGCCGACGATCCGGGTGAAGTGCCGGTTCAGGTGGGGCTGGTCGGTGAAGCCGACGGCGACCGCCGCCTCGGCGGGGGCCGCCCCCGCGTCGAGCAGGAGGCGCGCGCGGCGTACGCGGGCGTCGGTCAGCCACGCGTGCGGCGGCATGCCGTAGCGGTCACGGAAGGCCCGCAGCAGTGCGAACGGGGTGGTGCCGAGGTCGGTGGCCAGCCGTTCCAGGGTCGGCGGCTCGGCCATCCGCTCGTGCAGCACCTCACGCGCGCGCAGCGCGATGCCGGCCCCGGCCGTGCGGACCGGCCGCTCCGGCAGCGGGCCGCCGTTCAGCCGCAGCAGCCTGGTCACCGCGACCCGCAGCAGCGTGTCGGCGGCCAGCGCGTTGCCCTCGTCCGCCGCCCGGAGCACCTGGTGGACCAGGCGGACGGTGTACGGGTCGTCGAGGACGGGACTGAGGAAACCCGGTGTCCCGCGGATGGCGGTGGTCTCGGCCGCGATCGCGGCGACCACCTCGGGCGAGGGGTAGACCGCGCCGTACCGCCAGCCCTCGGGGACGCCGGCGCGGCCGGTGTGCGGGGTGTCCGGATTGACCAGCGCGAGGGATCCCGCTCCCGCGGACACGTCGGAGCCGCGGTGGTGGAAGACCTCGACGCCGTCGGCTATGGCCGCGATGACGAAGTGCTCGTGGGTGTGGCGGACGAAGGTCTTGCGGATGTACCGGGCCCGCAGCAGGTCCACGCCCGGCAGGTCGTCGTACCGCCAGTGCCGCGCACGCTCCACCGGCCGGTCCCCACCCGCCTCCGCACCGGTTCGTCCGTCGCTGCGCCGAGCACCACCCGCCATACGCCCATTGTCCGCGCGACGGCCCGCGCACGGCCCGCGCCTCGCCTTGCCCCATGACATTTGCCCAGGTCAGCGCGATTGTCAGTGGTCGGGTGCAGGATGGACGCATGGTCAGCTCCGCACGCCGAGCCCTCGACGGCTTCTCCCCCGCGACCCGCGGCTGGTTCACGGGGGCGTTCTCCGCGCCCACCGCGGCCCAGGCCGGCGCGTGGCAGGCCATCGGCGCGGGTTCGGATGTGCTGGTGGTGGCCCCGACCGGCTCGGGCAAGACCCTGGCCGCGTTCCTCGCCGCTCTGGACCAGCTGGCCCTCGCCCCTCCCCCGGCCGATCCGAAGAAGCGCTGCCGGGTCCTCTACGTGTCCCCGCTGAAGGCCCTCGCGGTCGACGTCGAGCGGAACCTGCGCAGCCCGCTCACCGGCATTCGGCAGGAGTCCGTGCGTCTGGGCCTGCCCGAGCCCGAGGTCAGGGTCGGTATCCGCTCCGGCGACACCCCGGCGGCCGAGCGGCGCGCCCTGTCCACGCGTCCGCCGGACATCCTGATCACCACCCCCGAGTCGCTGTTCCTGATGCTGACCTCGGCCACGCGCGACGCGCTCACGGGCGTGGAGACGGTGATCCTCGACGAGGTGCACGCGGTCGCGGGCACCAAGCGCGGCGCGCATCTCGCGCTCTCCCTGGAGCGGCTCGACGAGCTGCTGCCACGGCCGGCCCGCCGGATCGGCCTGTCGGCGACCGTCCGCCCGGTGGACGAGGTGGCCCGGTATCTCTCCCCACGCCGCAAGGTGGAGATCGTCCAGCCGGAGTCCGGCAAGGAGTTCGACCTGTCCGTGGTCGTCCCGGTCGAGGACATGGGCGAGCTGGGCGGTGCCCCGGCGGCCGACGCGGCCGAGGGCGCGGAGCGGCCGTCGATCTGGCCGCATGTGGAGGAGCGGATCGCCGACCTGGTCCAGTCCCACCGCTCCACGATCGTGTTCGCCAACTCCCGGCGCCTCGCCGAGCGGCTGTGCAACCGGCTGAACGAGATCGCCTACGAGCGGGCGACGGGCGAGACCCTGGACGAGCACCACTCCCCGGCCCAGCTGATGGGCGGCTCCGGCGCGGCCCAGGGCGCGCCCCCGGTGATCGCCCGCGCGCACCACGGCTCGGTCTCCAAGGAGCAGCGCGCGCTGGTCGAGGAGGACCTGAAGGCGGGCCGCCTGCCCGCCGTGGTCGCCACGTCCAGCCTGGAGCTGGGCATCGACATGGGCGCCGTCGACCTGGTCGTGCAGGTCGAGTCCCCGCCCTCGGTCGCCTCCGGGCTGCAGCGCGTCGGCCGCGCGGGGCACCAGGTGGGCGCCGTCTCCACCGGTGTCGTCTTTCCCAAGTACCGCGGTGACCTCGTCCAGGCGGCCGTGGTCACCGAGCGGATGCGCTCGGGCTCGATCGAGTCCCTGAGGGTGCCCGCGAACCCGCTGGACGTCCTCGCGCAGCAGCTGGTCGCGATGACGGCGCTGGACACCTGGCAGTTCGACGACCTGCTCGCCGTGGCTCGCCGTGCGGCCCCCTTCGCGTCGCTGCCCGAGTCGGCGTTCACGGCGGTCCTCGACATGCTCGCGGGCCGTTACCCCTCCGACGCGTTCGCCGAGCTGCGCCCGCGCGTGGTGTGGGACCGCGTGACCGGCGAGATCACCGGCCGCCCGGGCGCCCAGCGGCTCGCCGTCACCTCCGGCGGCACGATCCCCGACCGCGGCCTGTTCGGCGTCTTCCTCGCCGGTTCCGACCCGAAGAAGGGCGGCGGCCGGGTCGGCGAGCTGGACGAGGAGATGGTCTACGAATCCCGGGTCGGTGACGTCTTCACCCTGGGCACGAGCTCCTGGCGCATCGAGGACATCACCCGTGACCGGGTCCTGGTCTCCCCCGCCCCCGGCGTGCCGGGCCGGCTTCCCTTCTGGAAGGGCGACCAGCTGGGCCGGCCGCTGGAACTGGGCCGCGCGGTGGGCGCGTTCCTGCGCGAGGTCGGCTCGCTCCCCAAGGACGACGCCCGGCTGAGGCTGCTGACGGCGGGCCTGGACGCCTGGGCGGCGGACAACGTGCTGTCGTACCTGGACGAGCAGCGCGAGGCCTGCGGCCATGTTCCGGACGACCGCACGATCGTCGTGGAGCGCTTCCGTGACGAGCTGGGTGACTGGCGGGTCGTCGTCCACTCCCCCTTCGGCGCCCAGGTCCACGCCCCCTGGGCCCTCGCCCTGGGCGCCCGCCTGGCGGAGCGGTACGGCATGGACGCCCAGGTCATGCACGCCGACGACGGCATCGTGCTGCGCCTGCCCGACGCGGACCTGATGGGCCTGGACCTGCTCGACCAGGCACCGACGAGGGCCGGCACGGAATACGACAGCGAGCAGGCGCCCGTCGGGGCGGCGGACGTCGTCTTCGACAAGGGCGAGGTCGACCAGACGGTCACCGACCAGGTCGGCGGCTCCGCCTTGTTCGCCTCCCGGTTCCGCGAGTGCGCCGCCCGCGCGCTGCTGCTGCCGCGCCGCAACCCCGGCAAGCGCACCCCGCTGTGGCAGCAGCGCCAGCGGGCGGCGCAACTGCTGCAGGTGGCGAGCGAGTTCGGTTCGTTCCCGATCGTCCTGGAGGCGGTCCGCGAATGCCTCCAGGACGTCTTCGACGTTCCCGGGCTCGTCGAGCTGATGGGCGACATCGAGTCCCGCCGGGTGCGCCTGGTCGAGGTCACCACCCCGGAGCCGTCCCCGTTCGCCCGCTCCCTGCTGTTCGGGTACGTCGCCCAGTTCCTCTACGAGGGTGACTCCCCGCTGGCCGAGCGCCGCGCCGCCGCACTGTCCCTGGACTCGCGGCTGCTGGCCGAGCTGCTCGGCCAGGCGGAGCTGCGCGAACTGCTCGACGCCGAGGTGCTGACCGAGCTGGAGCGCGAGCTGCAGTGGCTCACCGAGGACCGCCGGGTCAAGGACGTGGAGGGCGTGGCCGATGTGCTGCGGCTGCTCGGTCCGCTGACCGACGTCGAGCTGGTCGCGCGGGGTGCGGACCCGCAGTGGGCGCGCGAGCTGGCCGGCGCGCGCCGGGCCATCAAGGTCCGGATCGCCGGCGCCGACCACTGGGCGGCGGTCGAGGACGCGGGCCGGCTGCGCGACGCGCTCGGCACGGCGCTGCCGGTCGGCGTGCCCGAGGCCTTCACCGAGCCGGTCAAGGACCCGCTGGGCGATCTCCTCGCCCGCTATGCCCGCACGCACGGCCCGTTCACGTCGGCCACGGCTGCGGCCCGCTTCGGCCTCGGCGTGGCGGTCACCGAGGGCGCCCTGCAGCGGCTCGCCGCGAACGGCCGGGTGGTGCAGGGCGAGTTCCACCCGGCGGGCATCGGTCAGGAGTGGTGCGACGCGACCGTACTGCGCCGCCTGCGCCGCCGTTCCCTGGCGGCCCTGCGTCACGAGCTGGAGCCCGTGCCACCGGCCGCGCTCGCCCAGTTCCTGCCGCAGTGGCAGCACATCGGAAAGGGGCACGGCGTGCGCGGCATCGACGGACTGGTGCGCGCCGTCGAGCAGTTGCAGGGCGCTTCCGTGCCCGCCTCCGCGCTGGAGAAGCTGGTCCTGCCCTCTCGCGTGGCGAACTACACGCCCGCGATGCTCGACGAACTCACCTCCGCGGGTGAAGTGGTGTGGGCCGGCGCGGGTGCGCTGCCCGGCAAGGACGGCTGGGTCTCCCTCTATCTGGCCGACGCGGCGCCGCTGCTGCTCCCTGCGCCCCACCCTCTGGAGCTGACCGCGCTCCACCAGTCCGTCCTGGACGCGCTCTCCGGTGGCTACGGCCTGTTCTTCCGTCAGATCGCCGACCAGGTCCGTGCCACCACCCACCCCGACGCCACCGACCCCCAACTGGCCGACGTCCTCTGGGACCTGGCCTGGTCGGGCCGGCTCACCAACGACACCCTCGCGCCGATGCGCTCCCTGCTGGGTTCGGGCCGTACGGCGGGGTCGACCGCCCACCGCGCCAGACGCAGCGTCCCACGGGGGCGCTACGGCTCCCTGACGGCCGCCGCGCGCACCGCCTCCCGCACGGGCCCGCCGACGGTCGCCGGCCGCTGGTCGCTGCTTCCGGCGGCCGAACCGGACGCCACCGTGCGCGCCCACGCGCTGGCCCGCACGCTCCTGGACCGGCACGGTGTGGTCACCCGCGGGGCGGTCGCCGCCGAGGGGATCGAGGGCGGGTTCTCGGCGGTGTACCGGGTGTTGTCCGCGTTCGAGGAGAGCGGCCAGGCGCGGCGCGGATATGTGGTCGAGGGCCTGGGCGCTGCGCAGTTCGCCATGGACGGCGCGGTGGACCGGCTCCGCGCGGTATCCAACGCCCGTGAGCGCGGCGACGGCCTGACCGCCCCGGCCCGTCAGGACGGCTTTGCCGCTCCGGGGCTGCCGGGCGGCTTCCCCGACGCGCCCTTCGCGGGCGGCTTCGGTACGACCGGCGGCGCACCGCACGACCACGCGCTGCCCGGCCCCTTCGACGGAAGCGGAGCCGACGGCGGTTTCGCGCACCCCGGCCTCGACGGCGACTTCACCTGGCCCCCCGCGGACCCCCCGCCCGGCCCCGGTGACTACGTCTCCCCCCGCGACCTCGCCGACCCCTTCGGCTCCCCCGGCTACGGCGGCCCCCGCGGGGGCGGAGCCGGCGCCTACGGATCACCGGCGAGCCGGGGGTACGGCAACGGTCGTACGAGCCGGTCCGCGCCCGACCCCCGTGCGGTGGTGCTCGCCGCGGCCGACCCCGCCAACGCCTACGGTGCGGCCCTGTCCTGGCCCGAGCCGCCGACCGGCGCCGGGCACAAGCCGGGCCGCAAGGCAGGCTCGCTGGTCGTCCTGGTGGAGGGCGAGCTGACGCTGTACATGGAGCGTGGCGGCAAGACGCTGCTGGCCTGGCCCGCCGGTCCGGACACGGCGGCCCAGGACGACCTCCGGCTGCGCACGGCCGCCGAGGCCTTGGCCGCAGCGGCGCGCGCGGGCTCCCTCGGCACGGTCACGGTCGAGCGGATCAACGGCGCCCAGGCCCTGACCTCGCCGATCGGCGCCCTTCTCGAAGCAGCGGGCTTCGTGGCCACACCGCGCGGCCTGCGCCTGAGAGCGTGACACCGCGCCGGGTGCAGCGGCGCCGGGAAGGACCGCGCCCTGCCGTCTTCTCTCCGCGGCACCCTCGTGGCGCATCACGCCCACACGGCGGTAGCCGCACGTCGGCGACGGCCCCGCGCCCCTGGGGGCACTGCCCGTGGCACCCTTGACGCATGCCCGAAGGTGACACGGTCTGGCAGGCCGCGAGGCGGCTGCACGAGGCCCTCGCGGGCAAGGCGCTGACCCGCAGCGACTTCCGGGTCCCGAAGTATGCGACGGTGGACCTCACCGGCCGTACGGTGCTCAGCACCATCCCGCGCGGCAAACACCTGCTCACCCGCTTCGAGGGCGGTCTGACCCTGCACACCCATCTGCGGATGGAGGGGACCTGGAAGGTGTACGGCACGGGCGAGCGCTGGCGGGGCGGCCCGGCCCACCAGATCCGGGTGGTGCTCGGCACGGCCGACCGTACGGCCGTGGGCTACCGTCTCCAGGTCCTCGAAATGCTGCGTACGAGCGAGGAGGAACGGGTCGTCGGCCACCTCGGCCCCGACCTGCTCGGCCCGGACTGGGACCCCGACCGCGCGCTGGCCAACCTCCTCGCCGACCCCGCCCGCCCGCTCGGCGAGGCGCTGCTCGACCAGCGCAATCTCGCCGGCATCGGCAACGTCTACAAGAGCGAGCTGTGCTTCCTGCTGGGCGTCACCCCGTGGCTCCCGGCCGGCGCGCTGTCCGCGGACCGCGCCGAGCAACTGCCCGTGCTCGCCAAGCAGCTCCTGGAGGCGAACCGCGACCGTCCGGTCCGGCAGACCACGGGCCTGCACCGGCACGACCTGTTCGTCTACGGCCGCGCGCCCCGCCCCTGTCTGCGCTGCCGGACCCCGGTCCGGGTGGCCGACCAGGGCGACGGCACCCAGGAGCGCCCCACCTACTGGTGCCCCGCCTGCCAGCCGGGTCCCGCCCCCGCTCCCGGCTCACCGCAGCGCTGGCGGGACCGCTATCCCCGCCGCACCGCCTGAGGACGCGCCCCCGCACCACCCGCCGCACATCCGGTGCGCCACCGCGCCGCGGACTCCTGAACCAGTCAGCCGAGGGCTCCTGAACCAGTCACCACCTCCAGCTAATTGACGGACCGTCAGATGCGCTCGTACGGTCCTTTCATGGCCCTCGCCCCGTACGACCTCACCGGACGCACCGCATTCGTCACCGGAGCCGCGGGCGGTATCGGCCGCGCCTCCGCGGTTCTGCTCGCCGAGGCCGGCGCGACGGTGCACTGTGCCGACCGGGACGCCGACGGCCTGCGCGGCACGGCGGAGCTGGTCGGCAAGCACGGCGGGACGGTCCGTACCCATGTCCTGGACGTCACGGACCGGGCGGCCCTGGCCGGGGCCGTTCATTCCTGCGCGCGTCTGGACGTGATGGCGGCGATCGCCGGGATCATGCACAGCAGCTCCGTGCTGGAGACCCGCGAGGAGGATCTCGACCGGGTGCTGAACGTCAACTTCAAGGGTGTGCTGTACGCCTGCCAGGAGGCGGCCCGCCTGATGATCGCCCGGAACACGCGGGGCAGCATCGTCACCATGGCGTCCGGCGCGGTCGACACCGGCGGCTCCGGACTGCTCTGCTACGGCGCGGCGAAGGCGGCCGTGGTCCAGCTGACCAAGACGCTGGCCACCGAGGTCGGACGGCAGGGCATCCGGGTCAACGCGATCGCACCGGGATGGATCCGTACCCCGATGACCGACCGGCACGACGGCGAGGCGCAGGCGCACACCGAAGGGGTGATGGCCCGTATGTCACCGCTGGGCCGGGTCGGCGAGCCGGAGGACGTCGCTCACGCGGTGCTGTATCTGGCGTCGGACGCGTCGGCGTTCACGACCGGTCAGATACTTCGCCCGAACGGGGGTGTGGCGATGCCCTGGTAGCGTCCCCCGCCCGCCAGGCGCTCCCCCAGCGCCCCGCCGGAACCGCGTCTGCCGCCTGCCCCTTGGGCACGCAGTGCACCGGCAGCAGGCTGAGCCCCCATCCGCCGGCCGCCACGGCGCCCTCCAGAACGCCCGCGCCGTCCCCCAGGGCGATCCGCAGCACGGCCCACCACCACACGGCCCCCAGCGCCAGGGCGGCCCCCCAGCGCACTATCCGTCCCACCATGCCCGCCACCACCTCCCGCCGGACGCTAGACCGCCACACCGGCCACGCGGGAGGCGCACCGACGGCTCACGGATGCAGCACCGCAGACAGCCTGCCCAGCACAGGGCACGAAGCAGCACCGGCGGCGAATCCCGGCCGCACCCCCTAGGCGTTCTCCGCCTGGAACATCCAGTGATGCTTCTCCAGATCCGCGGTGATCCCGATGAAGATGTCCTGGGACACCGGATCCGGGTCTCCTGTCGCGGCCACCCGCTCCCGCATCCGGGTGATCACGGCGCCGAGCGCGTCCACCATGGTCCCGACGGCGTCCGTGTCCTTGATCCAGCCCGCCGGAGTGGTCTTGACGCCGCTGCCGGAGGCCACCGTGGCGGCGCGTCCGTCGGGCGGCACACCCAGGGCCGAGGCCCGCTCGGCGACGGTATCGGAGTGGGTGCGCGCGGAGGCGACGACCTCGTCGAGCTGGAGGTGGATGGAACGGAAGCGTGGCCCGACGACGTTCCAGTGGATCTGTTTGGCGACCAGCGAGAGGTCCACCAGGTCGACCAGGGCACCCTGAAGCGCCTCGGCCACGGTCTTCAGGTCCGCGTCGGCGAACGGGCTCTTCACGACGTACATCCGCTTCCTCCGGTGCGTTCGGGCGCTGTCACATCCCTCCCACCATGACCGCACCACCCAAGGCCGGCAAACGGACGCATACCGGAGCGGAAACGGCAGAAGCCCCGGCCGGCGCTCCAGGTCTCCCTGGGCAGCCGGCTGGGGCTTCGGACAGCTTCGGACAGCTCGGTTCGCTAAGCCGCGCGCGCGTGACTCACGCGGCGACCACGTCCACCGCCTCCGCGGGCGCCTTGATGGTCACCCGTTCCGGTGGCACACCGGTCACCGACACCGAACCCAGCATCGGACGGACCGGCGTGGGCACGGGCTCGGTGGCCCGGGCGGACTGGGCCAGTTCGGCGAGCGCCAGCTCGTCGCTCACTTCCCGCATGAGTTCCGACATCCGTACGTCCAGCGCGTCGCAGATGGCGGAGAGCAGCTCGGAGGAAGCCTCCTTCTGCCCCCGCTCCACCTCGGAGAGATAGCCGAGTGAGACTCGGGCGGACGAGGAGACTTCGCGCAGAGTACGGCCCTGGCGTTGGCGCTGCCGACGCAGCACGTCACCCAGCAGGCGACGGAGCAGAATCATCGGTGGCTCCCTCCTCGGACCGCGTAGCCGCATCCTTCTCGCCCCACCGTACCGCCTTGCGCCGCGGCCGTGCGGGGAGCGATGTCGTGTTCACTCAGGGCTGCAAACATCAAAACCCCCCGTTCCGTTCCGTATCCTGTGCCCGCTCATTCCCGGTCTGTTCGCCCGCAAGCCCCCTCAGAAGCTGTGCGAGTACGCTCCGTACACTCTCCATACGAATTTCCGCACGGCTGCCGTTCAACCGCAGGGCCTCCACTTTTCCGCCAGCGGCAGAACGGAGGCGGTCCGTGAGCGGCCCGTCGACGGCCACGAACACCGTCCCGACGGGCTGCCCGTCCTGGGGGTCGGGGCCGGCGACCCCGGTGGTGGCGACGCCCCAGTCGGCGCCCAGAGCCTTCCGTACTCCGGCTGCCATCTGGCTCGCGACCTGCGGATCCACCGCTCCTCGCTGCGCCAGCAGGGTGGCGTCGACGCCCAGCAGCTCATGCTTCAGCTCGGTGGCGTAGGCGGTGACCGAACCCCGGAACACCTTGGACGCTCCGGGGACCGAAGTGATCTCCGCCGCCACCAGGCCACCGGTGAGCGACTCGGCGACGGCAAGGGTCTCGCCCCTCACGGTCAGTAGTCGCACCACTTCGGTGGCCGGTGAGCTCACGCTTCCTTCTCCTCCAACGCTGCCGCGCGCTCGGCGATTCCCTTTCGGCGCAGCACAATGGCTTGTCTTACGTAGTCGAGGCCGGTGACGACGGTGAGGACGACGGCCGCGGCCATGACCCAGAACCGCAGGGTGGCCAGCCATCCGGTCAGCGCCAGGACGTACATCCCGACCGCCACACCCTGGGTGAGGGTCTTGAGCTTGCCCCCACGACTGGCCGGGATCACGCCGTAGCGAATGACCAGAAAACGCAGGAGGGTGATGCCGAGTTCCCGGCCGAGGATCAAGGCCGTCACCCACCACGGCAGATCGCCCAGGCCCGACAGACAGATGAGCGCCGCCCCCATGATCGCCTTGTCGGCGATGGGGTCGGCGATCTTCCCGAAGTCGGTGACCAGGTTGTAGGTGCGCGCCAGATGCCCGTCGAACAGGTCGGTGATCATGGCGACGGCGAAGGCCGCCCAGGCCAGCGAGCGCCAGGCCGGGTCGTAGCCGCCGTTCGCCAGCATCAGCGCCACGAAGCCGGGCACCAGGACCAGCCGGAGCATGGTCAGCAGATTGGCGACGTTCCAGACACTGGCCTGGTTGACGGCCGCGGCCGCGATCTTGCCGCCGCGTGGTGTCCTGCCGCCACCCTCGCCACCCTCGGGACCTGAAGCAGAACCGGAGACCTCGGACGCCACGCCGTCGGCAGCGGCGGCGGGACCCCGGGCGCCGTGCGCGCCGGAGGAGCCGCCCGCGGCGGATGCCGGGACTCCGGTCATCTGCCCGCCTCCTCACTACACGCGAGCGAGCCGGTCAGCGGCTCGGCCACCAGGTCGACACCCTCCGTACCGACCACCTTCGCCTCGACCATACGTCCGACGCTCAGGCCCTCGCCGCTCGTGAGCAGCACCTGGCCGTCGGTCTCGGGCGCCTGGTGCGCGGCGCGGCCGTACACGCCCTCTTCCTCGTCGACGGACTCGACCAGGACGCGCACCGTTTCCCCAAGGCGCTCCTCGGCACGCTGCGAGACCAGTTCCTCGGCCAGCCGGGACACCCGCGCGAGGCGTTCGGCGACGACGTCCTCGTCGAGCTTGTTCTCGTAGGTGGCCGCCTCCGTGCCCTCCTCGTCGGAGTAGCCGAAGACACCGATGGCGTCCAGGCGGGCGCCGTTCAGGAAGCGCTCCAGCTCGGCCAGGTCGGCCTCGCTCTCGCCGGGGAAGCCGACGATGAAGTTGGAGCGGACGCCGGCCTCGGGGGCCTTGGAGCGGATCGTGTCGAGCAGCTCCAGGAACCGGTCGGTGTCGCCGAAGCGGCGCATGGCGCGCAGCACGTCGGGCGCGGAGTGCTGGAAGGACAGATCGAAGTACGGGACGACCTTGGGGGTGGAGGTCAGGACGTCGATGAGCCCCGGGCGCATCTCGGCCGGCTGCAGGTAGCTCACACGCACCCGCTCGATGCCGTCGACCTCGGCCAGCTCGGGCAGCAGGGACTCCAGCAGCCGGATGTCGCCCAGGTCCTTGCCGTAGGAGGTGTTGTTCTCGGAGACCAGCATGATCTCCTTCACCCCCTCCTCGGCCAGCCAGCGAGTCTCGTTCAGTACGTCGCTGGGGCGACGGGAGATGAAGGAGCCGCGGAAGGACGGGATCGCGCAGAAGGAGCAGCGCCGGTCGCAGCCGGAGGCCAGCTTGACCGAGGCGACCGGGGAACCGTCCAGCCGTCGGCGCAGGGGCGCACGCGGGCCGGAGGCGGGCGCCACGCCCTGCGGGAGGTCGGCCGGGCCGTGGCCGGGCAGCGCGACGGCGGCGGCCGACTCCTGCCGCTCGGCCGGGCTGATCGGGAGCAGCTTGCGGCGGTCGCGCGGGGTGTGGGAGGCGTGGACGCCACCGGACAGGATGGTCTGCAGGCGGTCGGAGATGTCCGCGTAGTCGTCGAAGCCGAGCACGCCGTCGGCCTCGGGCAGCGCCTCGGCCAGCTCCTTGCCGTACCGCTCGGCCATGCAGCCCACCGCCACGACGGCCTGGGTTCTGCCATGATCCTTCAGATCATTGGCCTCAAGGAGGGCGTCGACGGAGTCCTTCTTCGCGGCCTCGACGAAGCCACAGGTGTTGACCACGGCGACGTCGGCTTCCGCGGCGTCCTCCACGAGCTGCCAGCCGTCCGCCTCCAAACGGCCTGCGAGCTCCTCGGAGTCCACCTCGTTACGGGCGCAGCCGAGAGTGACGAGAGCGACGGTACGGCGTTCAGGCATGGGCTCAAGACTACTTTGTCTCACCGACAGCCCACGTCGACGGGGTTGGCCGATCTTGGCCGACCCCGTCACACCGGCACTTCGCGCAGCTGTCGTCAGCCCGCGACCGGGTCGCCCTTCGTGTAGGTCAGGCGCTCCACGGCACCCGGCTGGAAGTTGTCGTCGATCTTCTTGCCGTTGACGTACAGCTCGATCGCGCCGGCGTCGCCGAGGATCAGGTTGATCTTGGAGCCGTCCTGGAAGGTCTTGGACTGGCCCTTCTTCAGCAGTCCGTCGAAGAGCATCCGGCCGTTGTGATCCTTGGCCGAGATCCAGCTGCGTCCGTTGGGGGCGCTGACCTGGACGGTCACCTTGTCCTGGGGCGCGGCGGCGATGGCACTGTCGGAGGGCTCGGTGCTCGGCGCGGCGTGCTTGTCCTTCTTCGGCGTGGGCGAGGCGGGCTTGCTCGCCGCGGGCGTACGGCCACCCTCGGCGACCTGCGACTTCGCATCGTTCCCCGAGCCGCCGCCCTTGACCGCGGTGAAGCCGACGAAACCGATCACGACGACGATCGCGGCGACCATGGCCGCGGTCCAGTTCGGCCCGCGACGCTCGGGCCGGATGCGCTCCGCCTCGAACAGGGGTGCGGCCGGCGTGGGCTCGGGGCGACCGCCGCGCTCGGCGTCGAACTGGGCGATCAGCGGCGCGGGGTCCAGGCGGACCGCCTTGGCCAGCGTGCGGAGGTGCCCGCGGGCGTACACGTCGCCACCGCACGGCGCGAAGTCGTCCACCTCGATGGCGTGCACGATGGCGGTGCGGACACGAGTGGCGCTGCTGACGTCCTCCACGGTGAGCCCGGCCGCAATCCGCGCCTGCTGCAGGGCGCGGCCCACGGAGACGCGAGCCTCCTGGGACTCGTCTGGGAACGGACGCTCGTCTTCAGGGGAGTTGCCGATGGACACGGGGGCGCCTTTCGAGCGTGTAGCCACCTGCGCTGGAAGCTCAGTCTAGGGGTGGTACGAAAGGGTGGGGCAACCGGGCGGTGGGACTTTGTACCCCATCGGAACGGCCGGACGTTTCGAGGGCTTGACAGGCAGATACCCCATGATGGGACGACTACCTGTCCTCTCGCTCAACTGGACGTACGACAAAGGGAAACGGTTGCTCCCCGTTCTCTAACAGGTGGATCACGACGAATCCGGCCACCCGGCGTAACCGGGGTCCGCCGGACGGCCCTTCGTCCTACCCCTCGGACTCCCCGCGGATCAGGGCGAGCACGCCGTCCAGTTCGTCGGGCTTCACCAGAACGTCACGCGCCTTGGAGCCCTCGCTCGGTCCCACGATGCTGCGGGACTCCATGAGGTCCATGAGCCGGCCGGCCTTGGCGAAGCCGACCCGCAGCTTGCGCTGCAGCATGGAGGTCGACCCGAACTGGGTGGAGACGACCAGCTCGGCCGCCTGGCACAGCAGGTCGAGGTCGTCACCGATGTCCTCGTCGATCTCCTTCTTCTGCTTGCTGCCGACCGTGACGTCGTCGCGGAAGACCGGCGCCATCTGGTCCTTGCAGTGCTGCACGACGGCCGCGACCTCGGCCTCGGTGACGAACGCGCCCTGCATACGGGTGGGCTTGTTCGCCCCCATGGGCAGGAACAGACCGTCGCCCTTGCCGATCAGCTTCTCGGCCCCGGGCTGGTCGAGGATGACCCGGGAGTCGGCGAGCGAGGAGGTGGCGAAGGCCAGCCGGGAGGGCACGTTGGCCTTGATGAGACCGGTGACCACGTCGACCGACGGACGCTGGGTGGCGAGCACCAGGTGGATACCGGCCGCGCGCGCGAGCTGCGTGATGCGCACGATCGCGTCCTCGACGTCGCGCGGGGCCACCATCATCAGGTCGGCCAGCTCGTCCACGATCACCAGCAGGTACGGGTACGGCTGCAGCTCCCGCTCGCTGCCCTGGGGCGGCTTGGCCGTGCCCTCGCGCACCGCACGGTTGAAGTCGTCGATGTGCCGGTAGCCGTAGGCCGCGAGGTCGTCGTAGCGCAGGTCCATCTCGCGGACGACCCACTGCAGCGCCTCGGCGGCCCGCTTGGGGTTGGTGATGATCGGCGTGATCAGGTGCGGGATGCCCTCGTAGGCGGTCAGCTCGACCCGCTTGGGGTCGACCAGGATCATCCGGACGTCCTCCGGGGTCGCCCGCATCATGACCGAGGTGATGAGGCAGTTGATGCAGGACGACTTGCCCGAACCGGTGGCGCCGGCGACCAGCATGTGCGGCATCTTGGCCAGCGAGTGCATCACGTACCCGCCCTCGACGTCCTTGCCGAAGGCGACCAGCATCGGGTCGTCGTCCTCGGCGGACTCCGCGAGGCGCAGTACGTCGCCGAGGTTGACCATCTCGCGGTCGGTGTTCGGGATCTCGATGCCCACCGCGGACTTGCCGGGGATGGGGCTGATGATCCGCACGTCCGGGCTGGCGACGGCGTACGCGATGTTCTTGGTCAGCGCGGTGATCCGCTCGACCTTCACGGCGGGACCGAGCTCGACCTCGTAGCGGGTCACCGTCGGGCCGCGGGTGAAGCCGGTGACGGCCGCGTCGACCTTGAACTCGGTGAAGACCTGGGTGAGCGAGGCGACGACCGCGTCGTTCGCGGCGCTGCGCGCCTTGCCGGGGCCCCCGCGCGTGAGGAGGTCCAGCTTCGGCAGCGCGTAGGTGATGTCCCCGGAGAGCTGGAGCTGCTCCGCCCGCGGGGGCAGGTCGCGCAGCTCCTCGGGGGCCTTCTTGGTCAGGTCGGGGACGACCCCGGCCCTGGGTTTCTCCTGCTGGGGGCGCGCGGCCGGGACCGGCGAGGGCGCGGGTTCGGGGGCCGGCGCGGGCGCGGGCACCGGCGTGGTCTCCTGGCGGTCGCCGACGCTGACGCCCTGGGTGAGGTCGGCGACCAGCGGGGACGGCGGCATGCCGTGCAGCACCGCACCGTCGAGCGCCGCGGCGGCCTCGGCCGCGACGTCCACGGCGTCCATGTGGCGCTGCGGATCCGGCTGGGGCACCGCGGAGCGCCTGGGGCGGCCACGGCGCTGCGAGAGGGCCTCCTCCTCGGCGCCGTCGGGGTCGTAGGCCCGGGGGGCGGCCGAGCGCTTGCGGGGGCGCGCGGGCAGCGCCTCGCGCCACTGCTCGTCGTAGCGCGCGTCGTCCCCCGTGAACTCCTCGGCCTCGTAATCGTGCAGTACGCCCAGGCGCACGCCGAGCGCCCGCAGCCGCTGGGGGATGGCGTTGACCGGGGTGGCGGTCACCACGAGGAGACCGAAGATCGTCAGCAGCACCAGCAGGGGGACCGCGAGCATCTCGGTCATCGCGTACGTCAGCGGGGTGGCCGCCGCCCAGCCGATGAGGCCGCCGGCGTCCCTTATCGCCTGCATGCCGTCGCTGCGCGCGGGCGACCCGCAGGCGATGTGGACCTGGCCGAGCACGCCGATGACGAGCGCGGACAGGCCGATCACGATCCGGCCGTTGGCCTCCGGCTTCTCCGGGTGCCGGATGAAGCGCACGGCGATCACCGCGAGCAGTATCGGCACCAGCAGGTCGAGCCGGCCGAAGGCGCCCGTGACGAGGATCTCCACCAGATCGCCGACGGGGCCCTTCAGATCCGCCCAGGTTCCGGCGGCGACGATCAGCGCGACACCGAACAGCAGCAGCGCGACGCCGTCCTTGCGGTGGGCCGGATCGAGGTTCTTCGCGCCCTGCCCTATGCCGCGGAACAAGGCGCCGACAGCGTGCGCGCACCCAAGCCAGAGGGCGCGCACGAGCCGGTACACGCCCCCGGTGGGGTTCGGGGCCGGCTTGGGGGCCGCCTTCTTGGCCGGTGCCTTCTTCGCGGGCGTCTTCTTGGCAGGGGCCTTCTTCGCTGCGGCCTTCTTCGCCGGAGCCTTCGCGGGAGCAGCCGCCTTCTTCGCGGGCTGCTTCTTGGCTGCGGGGGGACGTGAGGCCATGGGTGTGAGATTACCGGGGGAGACGACAGCGGACACGTGTGCCCACAGCTTCACCCGTTCGTGTCGCCCTTGACGGGGCGCGGAACTGACGCACGCTCATGGACAACCGCCACCCGGGCGTACGTCAGTTCTGCGCCGGCACCGTCGAGCCGCCGGTGCCGGTACCCGGCTCCAGGGCGTCGAGCGCACGCCGCAACCCGGTGAGTTTGCGCTCCAGATGGGCCGCCGTGGCCACCGCGGCCGCGTCCGCCGAATCGTCGTCCAGCTGCTTGGACAGCGCCTCGGCCTGCTCCTCGACGGCTGCGAGCCGCGCGGACAGCTCGGCGAGCAGCCCGGCGGACTCCTTGCCGCCGACCCCGCCCTTGCCGCCGCCCTCCAACTGCAACCGCAGCAGTGCCGCCTGCTCGCGCAGCTGGCAGTTCTTCATGTACAGCTCGACGAACACCGACACCTTCGCGCGCAGCACCCACGGGTCGAACGGCTTGGAGATGTAGTCGACCGCACCCGCCGCGTAGCCGCGGAAGGTGTGGTGCGGGCCGTGGTTGATCGCCGTGAGGAAGATGATCGGGATGTCCCGGGTCCGCTCGCGCCGCTTGATGTGCGCGGCCGTCTCGAACCCGTCCATACCCGGCATCTGGACGTCCAGCAGAATGACCGCGAAATCGTCCGTGAGCAGTGCCTTGAGCGCTTCCTCCCCGCTCGATGCCCGCACCAGCGTCTGATCGAGCGCAGAGAGGATCGCCTCCAGCGCCAGCAGATTCTCCGGCCGGTCATCGACCAGGAGGATCTTGGCCTTCTACACCATGGCCCGCCCTCCTCGCCCCGGCGGTACACCGGGCGCCGCCCCAGGGGACGACTCCCTTTCGCCGCCCGTCCTTGTGCCGGTCATCGTAGCCGCACCCCGCCTGTCGCCACACCCTGTCACCGCGATGTCACTGTGCACGTACCGCAAACGCGGCGGGGGCCGGGATGGTTCCCGGAATCCCGCATTCCCATACGTTGCCAGCCACCTTAGGTCGTCCGTTCGCCGTCACCGCAAGTGGGCAACTCCCGACACACGCCGAGGGTTCCCCGGCCGTTCACATCACGGCGCGCCGATCGTGTCACTCCCCGCCCATCCACTGCTGCATCACGGCCAGCAGATGATCCGGGTCGACCGGCTTGGTGACGTAGTCGGAGGCACCGGACTCGATCGCCTTCTCCCGGTCGCCCTTCATCGCCTTCGCGGTCAGCGCGATGATCGGCAGTCCGGCGAACTGCGGCATCCTGCGGATCGCCGTGGTCGTCGCGTACCCGTCCATCTCCGGCATCATGATGTCCATCAGCACGACCGCCACGTCGTCGTGCTGCTCCAGCACCTCGATGCCCTCCCGGCCGTTCTCGGCGTACAGCACCGAGAGGCCGTGCTGCTCCAGGACGCTGGTCAGCGCGAACACGTTGCGGATGTCGTCGTCGACGATCAGGACCTTCTCGCCGCCGAACCGCACCCCGGGCGCGGCCTGCGGCGCACTCTCCGGCTCCGGGAGCGCCGTCCGGTACTCGGACCTCTGCTCACCCTGCGGCAGACTCCGCCGCCGGCGCCGGAAGAGCGCCGCGGGACCGTTCTGCGTCTCCTGGTACGACTTCACCTCGGCCGGGGTCTCGATCTCCACGGCGGACAGCTCCGAGGACCGCCCCGCCTCGGAGGCGAGCAGCTCGCCGGCCTCCAGCGGGGGCACGGACTGCTGGTAGCCCTGCGGCGGCAGTTCGCTCGGGTGCAGCGGCAGGTACAGCGTGAACGTCGAACCGCGGCCCGGCTCGCTCTGCGCGTGGATCTCACCGCCGAGCAGCTGCGCGATCTCCCGGGAGATCGACAGGCCGAGGCCGGTGCCGCCGTACTTCCGGCTGGTCGTGCCGTCCGCCTGCTTGAACGCCTCGAAGATCACCCGCATCTTGCTGGCGGCGATACCGATGCCGGTGTCCGTCACCGAGAACGCGATCAGCGGCGCGTCCGCGTTGGTCAGCGAACCGGCCTCCAGCAGCTGCTCCCGGATACCCAGCGGCACATCCGCGCCGGAGGGCCTGATCACCAGCTCCACCGACCCGGAGTCGGTGAACTTCACCGCGTTCGACAGCAGGTTGCGCAGCACCTGCAGCAGCCGCTGCTCGTCGGTGTGCAAGGTCGCCGGCAGCTCCGGGGAGACCCGTACGGACAGGTCCAGGCCCTTCTCCGCGGTCAGCGGCCGGAACGTGGCCTCCACGTAGTCCACGAGCTGCACGAGCGCGATACGCGTCGGAGAGACGTCCATCTTGCCCGCCTCGACCTTCGACAGGTCGAGGATGTCGTTGATCAGCTGCAGCAGGTCGGAACCGGCACCGTGGATGGTCTCGGCGAACTCCACCTGCTTGGGCGACAGGTTGCCCTCGGCGTTGTCGGCGAGCAGCTTCGCCAGGATCAGCAGCGAGTTGAGCGGCGTACGCAGCTCGTGCGACATGTTGGCGAGGAACTCGCTCTTGTAGCGCATCGACACCGCGAGCTGCTCGGCACGCTCCTCCAGGACCTGCCGGGCCTCCTCGATCTCGGTGTTCTTCACCTCGATGTCACGGTTCTGCCGGGCCAGCAGCTCGGCCTTCTCCTCGAGTTCGGCGTTGGAGGCCTGCAGCGCCTTCTGCCGGTTCTCCAACTCGGCCGAACGCTCGCGCAGTTGCTCCGTCAGCTCCTGCGACTGCTTGAGCAGCTGCTCGGTCTTGGTGTTGACCGAGATGGTGTTGACGCTCGTCGCGATCATCTCGGCGATCTGGTTGAGGAAGTCCTTCTGGATCTGCGTGAACGGCGTGAAGGAGGCCAGCTCGATCACACCGAGCACATTGCCCTCGAACAGCACCGGCAGCACGATCACCTGCGCCGGCGGAGCCTCGCCGAGCCCGGAGGAGATCCTCAGATACCCGCTGGGCGCGTTCTCCACCAGGATCGTGCGCTTCTCCTGCGCGGCCGTACCCACCAGCGCCTCACCCGGCCGGAACGACGTCGGCATGGAGCCCATCGAGTAGCCGTACGAACCGAGCATGCGCAGCTCGTAGTGGTCCTCGGCGTCGCCGCTCAGCTCCTGGCCCTCCATGAGGGACATCGCCACGAAGAACGCGCCGTGCTGCGCGGACACCACCGGCGTCAGCTCGCTCATGATCAGCGAGGCGACGTCCTCCAGGTCACGGCGCCCCTGCATCAGCGCGGAGATACGGGCGAGGTTGCCCTTGAGCCAGTCCTGCTCCTCGTTGGCGATCGTCGTGTCGCGCAGGTTGGCGATCATCTTGTTGATGTAGTCCTGCAGCTCCTGGATCTCGCCGGACGCGTCGACGTCGATCTTCAGGTTCAGATCACCGCGGGTCACCGCAGTCGCCACGCGCGCGATGGCACGCACCTGCCGGGTCAGGTTCCCGGCCATCTCGTTCACCGATTCGGTGAGGTCCCGCCAGGTGCCGTCGACGTCACGCACGCGTGCCTGACCGCCCAGCTGCCCCTCCGTGCCCACCTCACGGGCCACCCGCGTGACCTCCTCGGCGAAGCTGGACAGCTGGTCGACCATCGTGTTGATCGTCGTCTTCAGCTCAAGGATCTCGCCACGGGCGTCAATGTCGATCTTCTTCGTCAGGTCACCCTTGGCGATCGCCGTGGTGACCATGGCGATGTTGCGCACCTGACCGGTCAGGTTCGACGCCATCTGGTTCACCGACTCGGTGAGGTCCTTCCAGGTGCCGGCCACACCCGGCACATGCGCCTGACCGCCCAGGATGCCGTCCGTGCCCACCTCACGAGCCACCTTGGTGACCTGGTCGGCGAACGAGCTCAGCGTCTTCACCATCGTGTTGATCGTGTCGGCGAGCTGTGCCACCTCACCACGCGCCTCGATGGTGACCTGACGCGTCAGATCACCGTTGGCGACCGCCGCGGCCACCTGCGAGATGTTCCGCACCTGCATGGTCAGGTTGTTGGCCATCAGGTTGACGTTGTTGCTGAGGTCCTTCCAGATACCGGTGACCCCCGGCACGTGCGCCTGACCGCCCAGGATGCCCTCGGTGCCCACCTCACGGGCCACCCGGGTCACCTGTTCGGCGAAGCTCGACAGCTGATCAACCATCGTGTTGACCGTCGTGACGAGCTCAAGAATCTCGCCCTTCGCGTCAACCGTGATCTTCTTCGACAGGTCGCCCTTGGCGACCGCCGTCGTGACCTCGGCGATGTTGCGCACCTGGATCGTCAGGTTGTTCGCCATGAAGTTCACGGACTGCGTGAGGTCCTTCCAGGTACCGGAGACACCCTGCACCTCGGCCTGACCGCCGAGGATGCCCTCCGTACCCACCTCACGGGCCACCCGGGTGACCTCCTGGGCGAACGACGACAGCTGGTCCACCATCGTGTTCAGCGTGTTCTTCAGCTCCAGGATCTCCCCGCGCGCGTCCACGGTGATCTTCTGGGAGAGGTCACCGCGCGCCACCGCGGTGGCCACCTGCGCGATGTTGCGCACCTGCGCCGTCAGGTTGCCGGCCATGCCGTTCACGGAGTCCGTCAGGTCCCGCCACACCCCGGCCACACCGGGCACCTGCGCCTGACCGCCGAGCCGGCCCTCCGTACCCACGTCCCGCGCGACCCGCGTCACCTGGTCGGCGAAGGCGGACAGCTGATCAACCATCGTGTTGATCGTGTTCTTCAACTCAAGAATCTCGCCGCGCGCGTCAACGTCGATCTTCTGCGACAGGTCGCCGTTGGCCACCGCCGTCGTCACCTGGGCGATGTTGCGCACCTGGGACGTCAGGTTGCCGGCCATGAAGTTGACGGAGTCCGTCAGCTCCTTCCAGGTGCCCGACACGCCGTCCACCCGGGCCTGACCGCCGAGCCGGCCCTCCGTACCTACGTCCCTGGCCATCCGCGTGACCTGGTCGGCGAAGCTCGACAGCTGGTCCACCATCGTGTTCACGGTGTTCTTCAGCTGGAGCATCTCGCCGGACACGTCCACGGTGACCTTCTGGGACAGGTCGCCGTTGGCCACCGCCGTCGTCACCTGGGCGATGTTGCGCACCTGACCGGTGAGATTGCGGAACGCCGTGTTGACGGAGTCCGTCAGGTCCTTCCAGGCACCGGCCGCGCCCGGCACCTGCGCCTGGCCACCCAGCTCACCCTCGACACCGATCTCCCGCGCGACCCGCGTCACCTCGGCACCGAACGCCGACAGCTGGTCCACCATCCCGTTGACGGTGTTCTTCAGCTCCAGCATCTCGCCGGCCACGTCGACCGTGACCTTCTGCGACAGATCACCGCTGGCCACCGCAGTCGTCACCGTGGCGATGTCCCGCACCTGCGTGGTCAGGTTCCGGAACACCGTGTTGACGGAGTCCGTCAGGTCCTTCCACGTACCGGCCGCGCCCGGCACGTTCGCCTGGCCGCCCAGCCGCCCCTCCGCGCCGACCTCGTTCGCGACACGCGTGACCTCGTCCGCGAAGATCCGCAGTGTCTCGGTCATCTGGTTGATCGTCTCGGCGAGCTGCGCCACCTCGCCGCGCGCCGGAACCGTCACCTTCCGCGACAGATCACCGTTGGCGACAGCCGTCGTCACCTGTGAGATCCCACGCACCTGCGCGGTCAGGTTGCCCGCCATCGTGTTGACGGAGTCGGTCAGCTCCTTCCACACACCGGCCACACCCGGCACCTGCGCCTGACCGCCCAGGATGCCCTCGGTGCCCACCTCACGCGCCACCCGCGTGACCTCGGAGGAGAAGGACGACAGCTGCTCCACCATCGTGTTGACGGTGTTCTTCAGCTCCAGCATCTCGCCCGCGACATGCACGGTGACCTTGCGTGACAGGTCACCCCGTGCGACCGCCGTCGTCACCAGCGCGATGTCACGCACCTGTGCGGTGAGCCGGTTCGCCATGGTGTTGACGGACTCGGTCAGGTCCTTCCACGAACCCGACATACCGCGCAGCTGGGCCTGACCGCCGAGCTTGCCCTCGGTGCCGACCTCACTGGCCACGCGCGTGACCTCGTCCGTGAACGTCGACAACTGGTCGACCAGGTTGTTGACCGTCCGGCCGACCTTCAGGAACTCACCCCGCAGCGGATGACCCGTACCGTCGTCCGGAGCCTGCGTCCGCAGCTCCATACGCGGGGACAGATCACCCTCGGCGACCGCCGTGAGCACCCGGCCGACCTCCGAGACCGGCCAGACGAGATCGTCCACCAGCGCGTTGGAGGCGTCGATCGCGGACGCCCACGACCCCTCACAGGCCCCCGTCTCCAGCCGTTCCGTGAGCTTCCCCTCACGGCCCACCATGCGCCGCACCCGGGACAGCTCACCGGTCAGATGCAGATTCCGGTCGGCCACCTCGTTGAAGACGGCCGCGATCTCCGACATCACACCGTCCCCGGAGACGGTGAGCCGCTTGCGGAAGTTCCCGTCCCGCATCGAGACGAGAGCCGCCAGCAGCCGGTTCAGGGCAGCCGTGTCCACCTCGGTGGTGCCGCCGCGCCTGCCCAGGGACGGTCCGCCTTTCGCGCGCGTCTTCGTGCCACGCGTCGCCGCGCCAGACTCCACTGTGTCCCTCCCGGAGGGGTAGACCGTTACTGCTGTGCTCGGCCGCTTCGACCCGGCACACCGCTGATCGGCATACCGGTTACCTCCACGTACCCGTTACTGCTGCGTATTTCTGCCAGACGAGATCCGGCCACACCAGGGGCTGCTGCCCGTCGTACACGGAACACACGCAGCCCGCCCCGACCTTCGTCAGAAGCCTGCCCAGTGTTTCACCCTGCCCGAACCAGGCCATAACAGTTCGGCAGCTTCGCACATCGTCCGCACACCCTGGGGGGTAAACACCGGCGACCGGCATCCGCTCGGACGGCGAAGGTAAGTAACCTTGCATGCGGCTGTCCAGCCGCACCGGTCCGACCGGCCTGGGCGGTGGCACGAGCACGAGCGGGCATCGGAGGGGCGGCCGCAGACCATGACCACCGGAGTCATCCCCGGGGGACAGTCCCCGGAGCCACAGCCGACGGGCGCGCTGATGCCGCAACAGCGGAGCGAGCCGGCCGGCCACGCAGCCCTGCACGTAGACAACCGGCCGAGGAGTTCTGTGATCACCGCGCGCGCGGCCGCCACCTTCGAGCCCGTCGGGCGATCGGTCGCGACCGCCCGGTCCTTCGTCCGCGACACCCTCCAGGGCTGGGGATTCGCCGACATCGTCGACGACGCCGTCGTCCTCACCAGCGAACTCGTGACGAACGCCGTCGTCCACGCGGGCACACACGCGGACGTCCTGTGCCTGCGCACCGAGGACGGCGTGCGCATCGAGGTCTCCGACCGCTATCCCGAGCGCGAGGTCCCCCTCCAGAACACCGGCGCGCCCATGGGCAGCCCCGACCGCGAGGGCGGCCGCGGCCTCCAGCTGTGCGCCGCCCTGGCCACCCGCTGGGGCGTCGACTACACACCCACCCACAAGAACGTCTGGTTCCAGCTCAACCTCCCCGAACGCGCGGTAGGCACCCGATCCGCCGGCCCCTCCCTGCCCGCCGAGCTGCTCCCGCTGGCCGACGGCCGGGTCCGCGTCGCCGTCCTCCAGATCGACCGCAAGGGCGCCATCACCTCCTGGAACGAGGACGCCGAGGAACTCTTCGGCCACACGGCAGGCGAGGTCATCGGCCGGCCCCTCACCGAACTCGCGGCCTGGCCGCACACCCCCGGCACCAGCACCGGCGTGGCCGAGGCCCTGCAGCTCTCCCGCTGGGAGGGCAGCTACGGCATCCGCGGCGCCGACGGCCGCGTGGCCCCGGTCTACGCCTCCCACCTCAGGGTCCGCGACACCGGCGGCGAGCCCTCCACCGTCTGCCTCCTGGTCCGCGACCACGAACGCGCCGTTCTCCAGTCCCCGCCGCGCGTGCCCGCCACCGACCAGAACCAGCCGTCCGACGGCCAGAGCAGCGACCCCTTCGAGGTCTTCATCGGCTCCCCCGCCCCGGACGACCTCGACGGCCTCCTGCAGCGCACGGTGGAGCGCGCCCGCGACATGCTCGACGGCGACTCCGCGTTCCTGCTGCTGGCCACCGACGACGAGACCGAGCTGGAGGTCCGCGCCTCCACCGGCCTGCCCTCCGCCCGCCAGCGCTTCGCGCGCGTGCCCGTCGAGGCCGGCCCCGGCCGCTACGGCTCCGCGCGGATGCCGGCCGTCCACGACGACCTCACCTCCGTACCCGGGGCCGTACCCCTGCTCTCCGGCACCGGGATGCGCTCGGTCGTCACGGTCCCGCTGAAGGTCGAGGGCCGCCTCACCGGCTCGCTCGGCGTCGCGGCCGAGGCACCGGGCCGGTACTCCAACGAAGAGGCACTGCGGCTGCAGTTCGCCGCCGACCGCATCGCCCTGGCCGTCGAGTCGGCCCGCCTGGGCGAGCTGGAGCGGCTGCGCCGAGGCTCCCTGAGCTTCCTGGTGGAGGCCTCCGACCTGCTGGCCGGCACCCTGGACCGCGACCAGACGCTCGCCCTGATGGCCCAGATGACGGTCCCCACCCTGGCCACCTGGTGCGCCGTCTACACGATCGCCGACCAGGCCTCCGAGCCGTACCTCTCGTACGTCCTGCACGAGGACGAGGAACTCATCGACGGCATCAAGTCGCTGCTGTCGAAGATCTCGCCGCCGGATCCGGTGCCGACGCCCGGCGCCCGCGTGTGGCCCACCCCCGGCGAGGTGGCCCACCAGGCCGCCCTGCGCAGCTCGATGCGCAGCCTCGGCCTGGCCGGCGGTCCGACGCACCAGATCGCCGCCAGTATCGGTCCCACCCTCGCCACGGCCTCCGCGGTGGGCGGCGAGACCGTCGTGCTCCCCCTCGTCGCCCGCAACCGCGTCATCGGCATGCTGGTCCTCGGAAAGCCCACCGACGAACACTTCCGCCAGGAGATCCTGGAACTGGCCGAGGACCTGTCCCGCCGGGCCGCCCTCGCCCTGGACAACGCCCGCCTCTACTCGGAGCGCACGGCGATCAGCCAGGCCCTCCAGCGCAGCCTGCTCCCGCCGGGGACGCCGCACATCGACGGCGTCGAAGTAGAGGTCATCTACCGCGCGGCCGGCGAGGGCAACGAGGTCGGCGGCGACTTCTACGACCTCTTCCCGATCGGCAACGGCGCCTACGGCTTCGCGATCGGTGACGTCTGCGGTACGGGCCCGAACGCGGCGGCGGTCACCGGCCTCGCCCGGCACGCGCTGCGCCTGCTGGCCCGCGAGGGTCTCTCCGGGCCGGCGGTCCTGCAGCGCCTGAACTCCGCGATCCTCGACGAGGGCGACCGCAGCCGCTTCCTGACCCTCCTCTACGGCGAACTGCGCCTGCAGGAGGACGGCAGCGCCGAGCTCAAGGTGGTCTGCGCCGGGCATCCGCTGCCGCTGCGCCTGCGCCAGGACGGCACGGTGACGGCGGCCGCCGAACCGCAGCCGCTGCTGGGCGTGATCGAGGACCTG
This sequence comes from Streptomyces durhamensis, assembly GCF_000725475.1. NCBI lineage: Bacteria > Bacillati > Actinomycetota > Actinomycetes > Kitasatosporales > Streptomycetaceae > Streptomyces > Streptomyces durhamensis. The sequence goes on along the minus strand of NZ_JNXR01000011.1, from coordinate 1,330 downwards.
GAGCTGCACGAGGAGACCGTCACCCTCGATCCGGGCGATGTCCTGCTGTGCGTCACGGACGGCGTCACCGAACGCCGTGAGGGCACGCGCATGCTGGGCGACGACGGCCTCGCCGACGTCCTCACGACGTGCACGGGTCTGACGGCGGGCGCGGTCGCGGCTCGCATCATGCGCGCGGTGGAACGCTTCGCGTCGGACGCCCCGTCGGACGACATGGCGATCCTGGCGATGCGGGTCCCGGGAATCCACAAGGAAGCATGAGAAAGACCCCGCCCGGAAGGGCGGGGTCTTTTTTACTGAGCCCCCAAACGGAATCGAACCGTTGACCTTCTCCTTACCATGGAGACGCTCTGCCGACTGAGCTATAGGGGCCTGTCGTTTTCGAGGTTTCCCTCGCGGCGACGAAGAAACTGTACCCCGAACCGGCCCGGGTTCCCAAATGCGTTCCGGCACCCGCTCAGAAGGCAGGCTGGAGCAGGCCTCCCAGGGCATTGCACGCGGACGCGATCCGCTGCATCTCCCGCTTGGTGAGCGACGCGTCCACGGGCAGCGTCAGCGTCTCGTCGGCGGCCCGCTCGGTCTCCGGCAGGGACACGCACCGACGGAACTCCGGCAGCCGGTGCACGGGCGTCTTGACCGGCACCCGGCACTCAACTCCCTTGGCCCGCAAGGCCAGCGCGAAGGCGTCGCGGTCCGGCCGGCCGTTCCCCGGCACCCGTACGACGTACTGCTGATAGGTGTGCCCGTCACCCCCGTCCGGCTTCCGTACGCCCTTCAGCTTGGCGTCGAGATACGCGGCCCGCTCCCTGCGCTGCGCTATCTCGTCGTACGGCGCCTCGGACTCGCCCTGTTCCAGTACGAGCAGCCCATGCCGCTGCCCGAGCGCGTGCAGCCGCGCGAGGTCCGCCGACCGTCCGAAGCGGTGGACGACAACGACCGCGGCCGTACGCGGAGTTACGGCTGCCTCGACGGCGCCGGGGGCGAGGCAGTAGGTCACCGGGTCTATGTCGGCGAACACCGGGAGCGCGCCGGCCAGGGTCACGGCCTCGGCGACTTCGACGTTCCCGAAGGCCGGTACGACGACCTCGTCACCGACTCCGACACCGGCGGCCCTGAGCATCGCAGCAGTTCCCATGTGCTGGATGCTGGGGGTGCGACGTGAACGACACGTTAAGCAAAACGTAAAAAGGCCGGACCCTGAACCGAAGTTCAGGATCCGACCTTTTGTAAGAATTGTTCGGCGGCGTCCTACTCTCCCACAGGGTCCCCCCTGCAGTACCATCGGCGCTGTGAGGCTTAGCTTCCGGGTTCGGAATGTAACCGGGCGTTT